>JACZSB010000462.1 GCA_022574435.1 Fidelibacterota bacterium | reverse complement strand
CATATTGAACGCGGCGCCTGATATTACGCTGGTCTGGGAACATAAGTGCAGGGGCAATATAATTAGCATTGGTCCAAGTAAACGGTGGATCAGAAATCTTTGTTTCATATTATGTCTCCTTAAGTACGCAACTAAGCGGCTCCTCCTATAAACTTGGCGATGAGCCACCAACTCGTACCATCACTTACAATGGTCACACTCCCATGTTTGTCTATGACACAGGTCGTGACTCCATCTATGGTTTCAATGCCATTTGGGTCAAGCGAAACCGATGATCCACCAATTCGTGCCATCACTTACAATCGTTACAACCGTAGCCGGGTCTAGGTCATAGGTCGTGGATTCTTCAATGGATTCAGTGCCATTCGGTTCAATTGTGACAATGTTTGCACTGCCTATATGTTTTATAGTCAGGAGTAATCCTGTAACACTGGATGCAGCCGGTAATGTCACTATAAAAGGGGTTCCGGGATTACACAATATCACCCGGTCACTCGTGGTGGCGGTATAGGCAGCGGTCTTGGTGACCACATTGACTACCAGCCCTCCACCAAGTGATAACGTGCCGGCTATCGGGCTAGCCGTCCCGATGCCCACGCCCCCTGCGGCGCGGATGAGGAACTGGTCTACCGCCGTGGAGGCGAAATCGGTGTTCCCCGAACTATCGGCCCAGACGAAGGTGCCACCATGGTTGCCTTTGGCTCGAAAGCCAGCCGCGTAGCTATAGCCTCCGACAGCACTGTTGTTGCTGCCACCGGCAACGATGGATCCAACACCACTGGCGGTACCGAAGACCCCTCCGCTGACAGTGGAATTCTGGCCACTGGCGGTGTTGAAGTTTCCACCCCCGACAGATGATTTCGCCCCACTGGCCGTGTTTTGATTACCACCCGCCGTGGTGGACGTTGTGCCACTGGCTATATTACCTAGCCCTCCGCCAACGGTGCTATAATAGGCCGTTACTTGATTCGTAAAACCTGCGGATCCACCGCCCCCTATTGTGGCACCGACCACATCACTAGGTACACTGTTTCCAAGGTACCCACCGATGAGATTGGGGCTGATGGAGTAGGGCTCTATTCTGAGAGCCCGTGTGTTATTCACGCGGATGTCCAAGGCTACATTATCGGTGGTGCCCAGGAAGTGAGTACCATCCGTGGTGCCGCTGTTGCCGGTAAGTGACCAGCCGCCGCCGCCACCGGGCAGGTTCGTAAGTGACGAGCCATCACCGACAAAGGCGGTGGCCGTGACAGTGCCAGCCACGTCCAGGGCAGTGGTGGGGCTGGTCGTCCCGATGCCGACGTTGCCCGCGCTATCCACATACACCGCATCCGTAGGATCACCATCAGCAGCGTCCAGGGAATGGCCGTCCCCAACACCGGCTGCCGATAATGCGAAGGCCGCTGTATCGGCTCTTAGAGAACGGAAGCTATACCCCACACTCGCTAAGGGAATGCGAGGGGCTAGTTCAGGCGCAGTGCCCACCTGGATACCCAGCCAATAGGGCATATCAAAGTGCAGTGCGGCCGGGAAGGCGATTTTGTCCCCCAGATGAGCATAGAATAGGCCCTGATCAACATCAAGGTCTTTGGTCTCAGTCCAAAGCGCGGCGCCACCGGTGGCGGCATCGTAAAGCCTGAATGTGAAGGCATAGCTGCCGTCCGGCTTGGGTGCTCCCAGGCTGTCGCTCAGCATTCCTTGATACGCCAGGGTACCCGGGATCTGGGCCGGTAGCGCTGATAACATTAAACCGGCCATGAAAATAAAAATAGCGAGTTGGCTAGTGCGATTCATATATCGACCTCCTGCATGGGTTTTGCCACCATAACCCTTTTTAAAACAAGTGATAAAGGGTTATTTTATATGGTTTCAAAGGAATATGACGCTACTAGCTCTGGGGGGCAATTGCAAGGCTTATCTCATTAATTATGTATGATTGTCGCCCATCGAAATTAGCCTATTAACCGAACATGGGTAGGACCGGTGCCGGCTGTGGCCCCATGTAGGCCCAATACAGGCCGGCGGCCTTCTGTACGGGATAGGCCGTGTGCTTGACCGAGTTCATGATGGCGTCGTTGCGCTC
>JACZSB010000100.1 GCA_022574435.1 Fidelibacterota bacterium | reverse complement strand
GGGATGGGGCCTACGCCCAGCAGCGTGGTGAACGTGTAGGCCAGGTAGGCACCGGTGGCATAGACGACGCCGTGGGCGAAATGGAAGAACTTGACAGTGCGGTAGATGAGGGCGAAGCCCAAGGCGATGAGTACGTAGATGGAGCCGGCGATGAGGCCGTTTATGATGAACTGCATAAAAAATGGAATGGCGTAGAAGAATTAATTGTTGCCAAAGCCCTCGATCATTCTCATGTCAGTTATTGATTCTCCGTTTTCAAGGATATCTATACGGCCGATAGCACCTTGGTATCCCTTGATGCCTCTCAGGGCTTTATTTACGTCCTTTACGGAATCGCTGGCTGCCTCGCGGATGGCTTTATCAAGCAGTTTTATGTTGTCATATCCATATGCAGCATTAAAATCGGGCATCCTGTCATAGCGGCGCTCATATTTCTCCGCGAATTTTTTACTTTCCCTGGTACGCCATTCAACCTTAAGAAAAGCGGGAGCAACGTAAGCTGTGTTTAGCCGCAATTCTTTCAAGATAGCTTGGCCTGCAACGTTCGCAAAGCTAAGGTTACTAATAATGGTGGGCTGAAGGAGAAATTCTGCCATTTGACGAAATAATGTGGGGTATTCCTGTCCATACCCTATTACAATCAATACCTGTGGGTCCTCTCGTCTGATTTTAGTTAGGGCTGATCGAAAGTCTCTCTCTATGAGATCATAGTAATGTATTCCAAGGACATCTCCGAGGGAGTTGAGTTTCAAGCCCAAGAAATCACCAGTTCCTTTTCCATAGGAATCGTTAACGTGCAAGATTGAGAATGATGTGTACTCCTTCAGGCGCACATATTCAGCGATGAGATCAGATTCTTGCACACCGCTTACGAAAATGCGAACCAAGTTCTTTCTACCCTTCAAAATCTGCGGGTGTGTAGAGAGAACAAGACCAAGAGTATTCGTTTCGTCTAGAATTGGGCCTGAAGCGAGCGCTACACTTGTGAGATTTATGATGAGGTATTTCACCTTGTCAGCATCTATAAGCTTTCTAACGGCCGAGACACCGTCGCTTGGATTCCCCTTGCTGTCTTCATAAATTACTAGAAATTGCCTGTTTTCCTTTCGAGCAGTCGCATTTATTTCTTCCGTTGCTAACTCCATGCCGTTGCGAATTGCTTCACCAAGGAAGGCTAGATTGCCTGTCAAGGGTAATACTGCACCAACCCTAACAGGTCCGGATTGATCCCGTTCACGGGAACAGCTCATGCTGCCAATGGATCCAGAGATTAAGAAAACGAGAATCCATATTCTAATATTTGCGAATTTTGGCACTGTTATGGCCTCTCTGTGAGTAGAGTGATTGATGCATAGTATGCTATAGCGTCCGAGTTCCCTGCAAACCAAGTCACCTTTTTCCACTCTTTACGGTAGTATGATTCGTCTGGGAAGCGAATTCTATAAAACCATGGATCCTCATCGCCCCAATCCAGGAATAAGAAAGCAGGATCTAGATCCTTTTCTTTCACATCACTGTTGGTCTGATATTGAATAATGGGTTTTAGTACCGGATCTTTTTGGTCCAATTTATTGAATTCAAATCCCACCGATTCATGAATCATTTTAAGAGTTTCCATAACCTCGTCGTCATCCTCGGTCATACCTGGAGGAAGGATAAAAAACCGTTTGGCCACTATTTCAGCATCAGGTCGCATTGCTTTGGCTCTTACTGCCAGAGTAGTGAGTAGATACCGGATCAGCGTCTGATTAATCCATTCTTTAGGTTTAAGGGACGAGCATGCAACAATCCTCTTAAGATTGTTCCTCTTATTTCCTAAAGTTCCCTGCAACTCTTTTATGCAATCATGAATGGTACTAGGCTCTACTTCTGTTTTAACAAAAGCGTTTGCGGAAAGAAGTACAATGTCATGGTCATTTCTACTGTTAACTAGGAATTTCTGTCTCAGAGGAGGATTTCTAGTGAGCCATTCTATCCACTTTTCTTCAAGCGAATTCCTTAGATCCCGTAGATGCTTATTAAGCGGCTTCATTACTCTCAAGGCAATTTTGCCAGCAAATAAGTTTAAATACTTTGTCCTAGCGGACGGTATGATGTACCCAAGTATAGTAAGCAGAAGACCTATTACGGCAATTGGGATACCAGGGTAAACTGGTATCCTCCCAACGATTGATGATAATCCTAATAGTATTGAGAGAATAAAGAGTGACCAACTTAGGAATTTCCATCCTCTTTCAATCCAACGGACGTAGGTCGTGTATACCTGCCTATAATCAATGATTGGTATAAGAGAAGTGGGAGTTTTCACTTTTGTCGTATTCATCGGAACGGCGATTGGTCTAGTTGATGAACTGCCATTCCAAAGCTTAACTAATCAATGCCTTCTGTGACGCTGACGCTGAGAGACGGAAAGGATTTGGTGGCTAAAGCCTTTCACTTGATAATTCCTCCATTGACAATATCAGTGACGCAGAAATTCTCTGCAGCGCGCTTCTTAGTAGGTAGTTTGACCTGTGGCATCTAATCATATAGTGGGATTTTAGCCTGCGCCCTCCCGCTTGTCAAGGATTCTAAGGCAACCTATGCCCGGATAATAGCCAATGGCTACTCAGCAGGAGCTTCATTTGTTAAGTTAGGAAGCGCCCTTAGCTGAGAGCATGAGTTTTAAAAGTAGGTGGCAAAATATCTTTGGGCTCTGAGACCTCGAGCGGCACTGAAAAAGCAGCCATTTACGAAGCCGCTACGGCTGAATCGTGACTTGTACCATCGCCTAGTATCGGGTGTGATGCTATAAGTGGTCGTATTAGAGGCAGCACCCTAAGATGCCAGATCCGAGGGAAAACACTATTTTTAAAAGTATTCTAGAAGCCCAAATGGATGTCAGTCCTGTAAGATTTACCACTAATGGCAAGTAACACAAGGTCGATGCTCAAAACTGATCGCAGCTTGATCGTGAGACCGGGCTGATCAAGCCTGGGGCTGTTGTGAAGAAGGGTTCCTTGCCGGCCACCATGTAGGAAGAGCATGCGTACGGTCCGAAGGACTGGACACTCCGGATAATCACCAGATTGCTAACTCGCCGACTGGTATCTGAAATCCTTCTCTCCTCGAAAAACCGCCCGAATAATCGTATTTGAATAGTAGACGGGAGAGAACCTTAAGTCTCTCACCTTGGCATTTTTCCCTTGTCTAAGTAACCACCGTTTATGAAACCGATTCTTCAAGGAGGGACTCAAATCCCTGACACGCGGATTATGATTAAGCATTCCGTCCGTCGGAAAAAGGAAAAACGGTGACACAAAGTTGTGCCATCGGATGCAAGGAGCGAGTTATCTCGCTGCTGCTGCAGGATTTAAAGAGCTGCATGCCCAGGAGGAGCTGCTTATTCGTAATTAACAGGTCGGCGGTTCGATTCCGCCAGGTGGGTCCCGGGTATTGAATTAGAATCCTTCTCACGGGAGTTCATGATTTCAGTTATATCTGTAGATCAGGACAACAAACCAAGTCAATTATTGCCGCCCTACGGATGCACTAAATCCATGGGAATTCCGCTTCTCCGCGATCTATTATTTGGTGATGAACCGAATTCAACTGGACGTTGACTCGTCTCATTTGAAACCACTCAACGTCCAGTTGAATTTATTACCTAGAATAAAACGACACTTTCGATGGTTCAAATCTAACCTGATCTCAATCTCAACAATATACGATGTTATCCATTTGGAGTCCCCGGAAACCAAAATATCCACGGTGACGAAGGATCTGGTGAAGTTAAAGGCTTCCAATAAATGGAACGGTGCATAACGTATCTCTGTACAACAACCTGCCACTCAATCGCGGAGGATTCCTCGTCGCTAAAGCGCTTGTGAAGAAGGGCAATTTGGCTGAGAAAAGGCACCTTTTTGCAGGTACAAATCAAAGTCGTGGTGGGGAGGTGGCACTGGGTAGGAACCTGATCACTGCGATCATGCCCTACTACGGCCACAACTATGAAGACGGTACGGTGATTTCAGAGTCCGCGGCCAAGAAGTTGACCAACGAAAATATATATAATCTGAGCTTGGAGCTGAATGCCAATTCATCGACGAGCGCGGGCAGGTTTACGACCTATGGCAAGCGCCATAAGATCGATGCAGAGAACTGGGCGCAGCTCGATAAGGAGACCGGACTGATCAAGCCACGGTCGGAGTAAAAAGGGACTACGTGCTGGCCACAAACGTTGAGAAGCACAAATGCGAACCCAAGGACCGGCCACTCTGGAGACCAGGATTACTTCAGCAGAATCATCTTGATCGATTTGGCATACTCTGGAGTCATAAGCCGGGCGATGTAGATACCGGAAGGAATTTCCAAGCCACGCCTATCCCGGCCATTCCACTGGATACTATGATAGCCGGGTTCCTTGTGGCCTTCCATCAGTCTGGCCACCTCCCGGCCCAGGATGTCATAGACCGCCAGAGAAACATTACTCCCATGCGGAAGGTCATACCGGATCATTGACATTGGATTAAATGGATTGGGATAATTTGGATAGAGAAAGAATTGCCGCGGTAGAATATTGGCCCCGCTAGTGCCTTGAGGAACAGCAGTTGTCCAAATCCTCCTTGCTAACGTTGAATCCAAAACGAAGGGATTTGGAAATCCATCTTGATATCTGGCTATTGCCAAAGACCGGTTGTACTCCCACCCATCAACGGGATCATAGTAGTGCCATTGCAGGAGAATATCTTTCTGTACCTCCCAGAAGGCTTGATCCGCTACGTCTTGATACATCAGAAAGAAGTAGAATACTGCTCTCGCAGCATCGCCTTTGTGAATCTCTCTGGGTTCAAACTTATCTGGATCATCATTTTCCTTCTCAGCGTATTCGTCGATGTACGCTGTGGGGATTGACTCCAGAACTTCATCCATCCGATACCATTTGTCAGCGTTTTCATCGGGGATTTCACCAAATGGGTCGTTGCTCCTCGATGAGTTGACGTTGGCTTTTACCGGGAAAAGGTGGTGAAGATCGCTCTTTTGAGGTTCACTGCCAGCCCCCATGCTTTGGGGCCATGTGTGTTCAGCGTTAATTCCCTTATTATAGGCATCAGTGCTGGGATCAAGGGTGACATCTAGTGTAATGGTGAAGCCTGAATAAACACCCGTCAGTTGGTTTCCAGGTTGCAAGTCGATAACGGCATACATCGTGTCTCTGGCATTAGTGTAGCCCAGCGTTGTAGAAGTCTTATAATTTGCCACGACGTAATTCGCCAAATCCTGACCCGCTAAATCCTCTCCGATAGTGGTTTGCGTCTGTGGATATGCCCAAAGAAACCGCGGACAAGTTTTTTCGGCAAAGGCGGTATACAGTATAATGAATCCAGATTACATTGAGAACTTAGGGCCTGGATATATAGTTTCAAAGCGCCTACCAAAATACAATCTGGTAGCAGATGCCAGCTTCTATTTTGAGGGGTTGAAATGACGCTCAACCCAAACAGCCCTAAGAAGAATGACCAACCCTCTGGGCACCGCTCTAGCCTTTGTTTAGGTAGCAGATCCATTTATTTTCACCATAAGGAATATGACGTTCGTGAATAAATAGTAATTATAGGGTATCAGATTCAATCCTTCGTAGAACCCTATTTTCATCCAAATATAACCCCTTTCCCTTTAATGTATCAATCCTCACTCTGTTACGATGAGAAGTGACCTTTTCCCCATCGCCAAAATATACGTTTGCTGGCGTTAAATGATTTAATCCATAATGTGAACGATTATTATTATAGAAGGAGTAATATTCTCCAACGAATTTTTTAAGATCCTCCGGATTCTGTCCGCCATATATGCTAAGTGCCCGCTTCAAAGATCGAAAAGAGTGCTCAATTCTAATTCTCTCAGCAAATGTTCGTGGAGCAGCCATTCTATGTTTAAGCCCCTCTTCTTCAACAAAAGATTGGAATACCTTTGATTTATAGCAAGGCCCATGATCGGTAAGTATCGTCGGCCATTCCTCCTTTTTCAGTCGGGTATAATGAGCCCCCTTAATTGCTTTCCTAAATACACTAACCGCATCCTTGCCCGTCATGCTTCGTGTCAATTCCCAAGAAACAACATAGAATGAGAAATCATCCATGACGATTGTAAGATAGTGCCAGTCTCCATCAAACCTTCTTAGGAAAGTAAAATCAGAGTGCCATATCTCGTTTATCTTTTTTGTTCTTGTTATGACCTTTTTAACATAAATTCTCTTTGGCCTATCTACAACTTCATGATACAAATTCTCCTTTTTGCGTATCTTGTATATCGATCTGCCGGTAAGATAAAAGTCGTAATTATCTACAAGGTACCATTTTATATGCTCATCGCCAATGTACGGATATTTATGAATTAATTCTCTTATTAGTTGTTTTATGTATTCTGGAGTGGCGATTTTACTTTGAAAAGTTTCTCTAGGCTTTCCTTTCAAGCCTTCAATTCCGAATTTCTTGTATCGCCTCCGCCATTTAGCATGTGAGCTCGTTGATAGGCCCAATTCATTGAGAATATAAGTTTGGACTAAACCTGAGTTTTCAATAAGATCAATAATAAACATTTTTTCCGAAACAGTATAACTCCTGTGTTTTTTGATATCAAGGCCTTGGGAGCATATTGCTCTTAGTATTTTATTTTTAATTTCCAATTTTTCAATAGATCGCTTGAATCGCTTGTTTTGATCACGTAAGCCGAGAAATTCCTCTTTAATTGCCAAATGTGATTTACCGTATCTAAGACGATCCTTACCAGATTCAATAAACATTAGTCGCCATATATGGAATGTAGAATTGGGTACTCCTAGTTCCTTACTTATCTTGCTTTCAACACAATTAGTATCTATCCCCCTCATCACTATAGCAATCTTCTCTTCAGGAGTATATTTTCTCCTAGTATGTTTCCTGCGTCTATTGGGTATACCCTTCGGCTGTTTCATTGAATTACCTCCATACTAAGAGCGTGGCAATCACTTCGTAAGTCGATTAGTTAAATTATGAATTATCAGTTACGAGATTGTGGGCCTCTACATCCTGCTAACGAATTAGAATGTAATCTATTTGATACTACAAAACCTCATTACTGTTTTGGCATCAAGCGTAGCATCGGAATGGTTTAGGTCATAGGACTGCATCCATGAACTTGCCTCCATTCTTCAGGCCGAACATAACATTAGCATATGTGAATTTAACTAATGACGTTCCGCAACTAGTCACACCTATGGCGGTGTTAGGAATATTACTACTGCTCTTTGATGCCTCTTTATTTGTTTACCGACGGCAGGTACATGAACTGAAAAGCCATGTGTTTGCAGTGATCCAAATGCAGGTTAACTGACCTCCAAACATGACAACTAAAGACAGGGTTTGACTCAACATGTCATCACTTTATTGCATCGTCACTCATCTCCTCCGTCTAAAACGCGCCGGACTCAAAATCCGGTATCCGCAAGGATGTGGGGGTTCGAGTCCCCCCCTCGGCACCCTTCAATTACCGACGAGAAAAGGCCCCTACGAAGGGGCCTTTGTCGTTTTGCTCATATGGTCAGGAATAGCCATGTGTATCCCGTCAGAACAATTCGGGCAAAATAACCTGATTAATTAAGAGAGACTTCTGGTTATCTTTTAAATTCAGAAGGAGTCTCAGATGAGCCCGATTTCAGATGTTGAAAAGCGTGTAAAGGAAATTCGCCGGAAGACGCGCAGGAAGTATTCGGCTGAAGATAAAATCCGTATTGTGCTGGAAGGCCTCCGTGGGGAGATGACCATCGCCGAGCTCTGTCGCAGGGAAGGCATAGTCCAGAACCTCTACTACAAGTGGAGCAGAGACTTCCTGGAGGCCGGCAAGAAGCGTCTGTCCGGTGATGTTGAACGGGAGG
The DNA here is from genome assembly GCA_022574435.1 of Fidelibacterota bacterium. Taxonomy (GTDB): domain Bacteria; phylum Fidelibacterota; class Marinisomatia; order SCGC-AAA003-L08; family TS1B11; genus JACZSB01. The sequence continues at coordinate 459 of JACZSB010000100.1, read as the reverse complement.
CGAATTCGACTGAAGTGGGTGCCCTGAGGTCGGAGAACCGCCACCTCAAGCAGCTCTATGCCGACCTTGCCCTGGAGAATGACATGCTAAAAAAATCTCTCCCGACTCGGACAGGGAGTAATGCCGTATATGCGGCATACTCAGGCGGAGAAGTACGAGATCATTCGGATGGTGGAAGAGAGTGAACGGGGTGTCAGGCGGACCTTGAGGGAACTACAGGTTCCACAGTCCACCTATTACGACTGGTACAGGCGGTATGTCGACCTGGGGTATGACGGGCTGGCCGATAAGAAGCCGGCACCACGGCAGTTCTGGAACCGCATTCCACCTACTGAGCGTGAGAAGGTGAAAGAGATCGCCCTGGAGCATACGGAGAAATCGCCCAGAGAGATGGCCTGGTATATCACCGACAGGCGAGGGTACTTCATCTCCGAGTCGACCGTCTACAGAATCTTGCGG
>JACZSB010000461.1 GCA_022574435.1 Fidelibacterota bacterium | reverse complement strand
GGCTGTACGGGGTCCACTCGGCCATGCCCATGTCCCGGGCGGTGCGCCTCTGCCCCCAGCTGGTGATCGTGCGCCCCCACTTCCATGACTACCAGCGTTTCCACGACCAGGTGCAGGCCATTCTGCAACAGTACACGCCCACCCTGGAAATGACCTCCATCGACGAGGGTTACCTGGATTTGACCGGCACCGAAGCGCTGCTTGGTCCGCCGGCGCAGGTGGGATTGGCCATCCGGCGACGAATCCTGGACGAGACCTGCCTGCCGGCCTCAATCGGCATCTCCGCCAACAAACTGGTGAGCAAAGTGGCCAGTGACCAGGCCAAGCCGGTGATCGATCCGCGGCTGGAGGGGCCGGAGAGTGCCGGGGTGCGAGCGGCCAGCCCCTTCCTGGTGGGCGAAGGGGTGCTGGTGATTCCGGCCGGGGAGGAAGCCCGGTTCCTGGCGCCGCTACCCATATCAAATATCCCCGGCTGCGGGAAAGTCACCACCGCCCGCCTGGGAAAAATGGGCTATCTAACCATCGGCCAGTTGGCGGCCCGGCCCGAGGGCGAAGTCGAGCGGCTGTTCGGGGAGCACGGCAAAAGCCTGTGGCGGCGGGCCAACGGGATCGGCTCAACCAAGCTCACCACCGGGCGGGAGCGCAAATCGATCAGTAAGGAACGGACCTTCGCCGAAGATGTGACCGACAGGGACCGCTTGCGGGCGGTGTTGCACCAGCAGGCTGACGATGTGGGTCTGACCCTGCGGCGCAAGGGCTTTTGGGCCCGGACGGTGACCGTCAAGGTGCGCTATGCCGGCTTCGAGACGCACACCCACTCATATACACTGCCGGAGCCTACCGATCAGACGGAGGATATTTTCACGGCGGCCACCAGGCTGCTGGGGGCCACCGAAGCCGGGACCAGGCCGGTGCGATTGATCGGCGTGGGGGTATCAAACCTGGTAAAGCCCCAGGTGCAGGAGGATCTGTTCGACCAGGCCCAGCGCTCGGAAGCGGCCCGGCGCACCGCTGCCTTAGACGATATCCGCCAGCGCTTCGGCAAGGACAGTATCGTCACCGGGGAGAGCGTGAACTTGATCAAAGGGCGAACAAGCTAAGTGCTGCCGAACTTCCTGGTGGTGGGCGCTGCCAAGTCAGGCACTACCTCACTATATCACCTGTTGGGGCAACACCCTCAGATTTACATGAGCCCGGAAAAGGAGCCGGAATACTTCTCCTTTATAAACGAGGCGCCGGACTTCATCGGGCCCGGCAACCGGCCCATGAATGGGGGAATAATTACCGATACGGCCGAATACCTGGCCCTGTTTGAGGGGGTTACCGGTGAAAAGGCCGTGGGCGAGTGTTCCACTTCCTACCTGTTCCTGCCTCAGGCAGCGGCCAACATCCATTCCAGCCTGCCCCACTGCCGGATTATCATCATCTTGCGGCAGCCGGCCGAGAGGACTTACTCCCACTATATGGATCATGTCATGAGCCTAAATGAGGAGCTGTCATTTGAGGAGGCCCTGACAGCCGAGCCTGGGCGCCAAGCCCAAAACTGGCGCTGGGGATACCAGTACAGCGAACACAGCCGATATTACCAGCAGGTAAAACGCTATTATGACCGGTTTGGAAAGGAAAATGTCCTGGTCTGCCTATTCGAGCGGCTGCAAAGCGATCCCCAAAAACTAATGGCGGACAACTATTCGTTTTTAGGCGTGGCTGATGACTTTTTGCCCAAGGTCGGGCCGGTACACAATCCCAGCGGCCGGCCGAGGGGATGTGGTTGCAGCAATTCCTCATGGAGAGCAACCCGCTGAAAACTGGTCTCAAGCGGCTCGTGCCGCCCCCCCTGCGCCACAACATACGGCGATGGCTGCTGAAGACCAACCTGCAAAGTACTGCCCTGGATCCCCAAATGCGCCACCGGCTGGTGGATCTTTACCGCAAGGATGTGTTGGCCCTGCAACGGTTGATCGGGCAGGACCTGTCGCAGTGGCTGGTGTGAGGGCTGCCAGGTTGGCGAAACACCGCCGGTCAGCTTTCTGACGGTCAGTCCTTATGCTCCCGCCCGCTCCGGGGTCGCCTGGGTGGCCAAACCGCTGCGGT
>JACZSB010000460.1 GCA_022574435.1 Fidelibacterota bacterium | reverse complement strand
AGTGGCCCGGGATTGCTGGTCAAGGCAATACGGAGCCCCGCGCTTTATACGCCTTGAGGCGCTCCCGAAGTTCCGCATCGCCCAGGGCCAGAATCTCGGCCGCCAGCACCGCTGCATTAATGGCCCCGGCCTTTCCCACGGTGACGGTGGCCACCGGCACCCCTTTGGGCATCTGTACGGTAGCCAGCAGGGCATCCAGGCCGTCCGCCAGCCCTCCCGGCAGCGGGACCCCGATCACCGGCAGTATGGAATGGGCCTTCAGTGCGCCCGCCAGGTGGGCCGCCATGCCCGCCCCGGCGATCAACACGCCATACCCCTGCTCCTCGGCCGAAGCGGCAAACTGGGCCACCTGTTCGGGGCTGCGATGGGCAGACAGCACCTGCACCTGGTAAGGCAGGCCGAAATATTCCAGATATGGCAAGGCTGCTTCCATCAGCGGCCGGTCGGTTTCACTACCCATCAGGAGTGCAACTTTTTTCATCGCTCAACCCTTGTTATGTCATCTTGGTGTCATGGGTCGTGCTCGCCGGCCGGTCAAAGGAATGGAACGTCCTTAGAATCGTCTCCAGCCATTTGATGAGCAGCACCTTGGACCGCCCCGGATTAAATACTACCCCGGTGAGAAAATAGATCCTGTTCTGCACCCGGTCCCGGAAGAGATAGTTCACGAAGGGGCCTCCGGCAGTCTGCTGGTTGTGGCCCCATACACCGCGCTGGATCATTATTTCGTGGCCCTGCTCCATCCCCAATTCTATCGACCGAAAAAGTGTGTCGATGTAAATGTCGCCGAACAGTTCCTCCGCTATATATTCCATCCGCTTCCAGGCCCAGGCCGGGTCGATCCGGGCGCTATCACCAGGCTCAATCCAATGTATTCCCAACCAGCGATAGGGATAGCCCCGGCCCAGCCAGATAAAATTTTGCTCCGGTTTCTCCTTAACGATTATAAATCCGTGCTGGATACGCAAGCCGATATCGTACTGTTCTTCCAACTGGGCCATCAGTTTCTTCTCGACCTTATACTTATAGACGATCTTGTATTGGCGCAGCCGGAGCTGCTGTTCGAACTGGTCGAATACCCAGTTGTCCAAACGTTCCAGTTCCAATTGGGCGTGAATGGCGCTATGGGCGGTGAGGCCCATGAAAATCTGTCCCTTGGCCAGATAGTCCGTAGCAACGAAGATCGGGTTCCCGCCCTGCAAAGCCTGCTCCACCCGTTCAGCACCAAGGATCCGGCGGACCAACAGGTCGCATGTGGAATCTGCCGGGTTGGAAAGTGAGGCCACCACCAGACTGTTATAGTGCCGGTAATCTTCGAATTCATACGGCGAGGCCCACTTGATCTTGAAAACCGGCTCCGGAGCGGGAGTGGCCATCTCCCGGCCGAATACTTTTGTAAGCAGCGGTTCCAGTAGCGGGCGATCCTCGTCTGAGGTGATGATTATCAGCACATCTTCCTGGCCGATGGCCGGCGGCTTAATGTTACAGGCGACAGCCGCCAAAACCACAAGCCCGGCTGATAATAAACGTGAGGGGGCTATGGGCATCGATATCAAATCAGTTTATGAGCTCCGCAGTACAGGGTTTGCCTTTCGGAATTCAGCCGGCCGGCAGCGGCAGACCAGCCCGATTCTCCCGGCTCAAGCATGAAAGTTGCCATGAAAAATGGATGGATAACACCTTATTTTTTGCCAAGCCTGCGAGAGGAAGGACCCAGGGGGAAATGCAAAGTGAAAAATGCAGAGTGTAAAATGAAAAATGGAAGGGATTTCAAATTCTTTGATCCTTCGGATACGCTCCCCCACCGATGGCTGGGTTGGGGCACGAAACCGTGCAGTCAGAAGGGCGTGGCGCGCTACGCCCCTACCGGTCCGCCGGCAACTGCCAACTGCCAACTGTTGGTGCGCACCGGAAATCCAGCCAACCCCGCCAACGGCGGGGCTACTTCTTGTCCCTGCCTACCGCCTGCCACTGCCACTGTTACTTCCTTTCCCCGCCTGCCAACTGCCACTGCCACTGCTACTTCTTCTCCCCAGAGGGCCTCTCCAGCAGGATAAAGTCGGCGTAGCGGTTGGTGATCGATACGTCGCGCACCT
>JACZSB010000459.1 GCA_022574435.1 Fidelibacterota bacterium | reverse complement strand
TCAAACTCGGGTTCGGCTTTTCAGGTTTTCGTGGCTCTCAGCTTCTGGGCAATCGGGACTACGGGTTACTGCGGGCCGGGCATAAGAGGGAGTGGTCATCAGACCAATGGTGTAGGCGCCCAGCCGGCGGTGCTTAGTGCTCACCGGGCAGAGCGGGTGCGGGGGCGACAAAGAGAGAGGCACAGTGGCGCCGGTTTCAAACGATGGAGCACCATCCCCCGAGCCGTGCCCTGGGAAAAGTCCGCCCCTCGTGTTCCGGCCAAAAGCGCCGTTAACAATTTGTGCTAAAATAGTAATGGGACGTGTAGTTATCACGTTCCTCACGTGCGCCCCAGGTGATTTGTTTAAGCGAACCGACCGCCTGGGGCCTTACCTATTAATTGGTGATCAAGGGGCTCTCAAGCCCTACCAGGTGCTGCCTTGAGTGTTCCTCCCCCGCGCAGATTCTCGAAACCTCGAGATAACTCTTGGTGATTAATTTGAAGCCATCGGGTTCGAACCCAACCCCACTAGCGACAAATTCTCACCATTTAGGGACTATGGCATAACAGATTCCGTCGAAAAATGTCGGATGACCGCTACGCACGGGATTTCTGTAAGGCAATGAGCCCGTATCTCGACGGTAAAGTAATATACAGGTTTATTTCTCGGCATGTCAACCCATCGATATATAATATTCATCGCCCAGATATATTCCCTCTGTCAATGATGTTGACGCCAGGAAGCAGTGAGTCATCGGAAGGAGTTACCAACTCCAGCTCGGTTCGCGCTACCTCCAACGGTCCCTCAGTTTCCAGGTTGGAACAGGCCAGAACGGGGGGATGACCTAGGCTCCGGCGAAATTTTCCAGCGAACAGCCAGAAAGGATAGGCCGGACCCGTACCCAGCTGCGGAGGCCCTGCCCGCAGGAGAAGATGAGGAGCCGACGCAGACAGACTGGTGGGGGGTGGGGTTTGACCGCCCAATTGGAAGGCTGGAACTCGTCCTATAATGGATGGTAATGGAACGCGCCAACCGGTTGAAACCCTCCTTGCTGGGGCTATCGCTCGCTCTCGCAATCATCCTGGCCGCGGCTTGGTTTCTCCCCATGCCAAAGGCCAACATGCAGCAGGCATCTATTATTTCAGCTCCGGGGAGGGTCAGCTGGGAAGGGGCTGTACTCCTGTCCGGTTCCCGCGGCTCGGATAGAACCACCAGTGCTGCACCGGCGCAGAGTTTTGACCAGTTTTTCTGCCTGGGAGAGCTCGCCAATATAGTCGGCACGCCAGGGGATGATGTGCTGATAGGAACGGAAGGGAACGATGTGATCGTCGGGCTTGGAGGCGACGACTTTATCGACGGCAGAGGTGGAGATGATTTTATATGCGACTACTCGGGTAACAACTTCATATTGGGTGGACCCGGGGATGATTTCATTCTCGCCGGGTCGGGCGAAGATCGACTGCTGGGTGGTCCGGGCAACGACTTCCTTCGAGGTGGCGCCGGCGATGATGTGCTCATCGGCGGTGCCGGCAGGGACTTTCTAGCCGGCGGCCTGGGCGATAATATCCTCTACGGTGGGAGTCCACTGCCGGGGGACGGAGATGCCGCAGGGTTTAGCGGGAGAGACGCTCTCCTGGGCAGCCAGGGCAATGACATCCTCATCGGTGGCAACGGCGACGACTTTCTACTGGCATTTTCCGGAAATGACATTTTGATTGGCGGCGCCGGGAATGACAGTCTAACCGGACATCCGGGGGATGACTTCCTGGATGGGGGTGACGGCACAGATGAGTGCAACGGGGGATCGGGGGTCGATTCGGCAGTCGGCTGTGAGGTTACCGTCGCGGTAGAACTTACCGGCGCCCGAGGGCTTCCTTCCAGGTAAATACCCCAGACCGACTGGTGGACGGCCTTATTGGATCGGAACGCGGCAGAATTACCACCGGAAATCCGCCGAATTACCGCCGAATTACCACCCCACCTTCACCTGGTGGCAGGCAACCACCACGGACTCTGCTTCCTCCGCGTCATCGGTCAGCAGCTGGACCCTGAACCCATGGCCGGCCACCGGGGAATCCACCGGCCTGGCAAACACGTCCACCAGATGGGTACACTTTCGGCCACGC
>JACZSB010000458.1 GCA_022574435.1 Fidelibacterota bacterium | reverse complement strand
AGTAATAGGAGAACAATTTACCTGGGGGTTAAGAAACGAGGAGTTGGCCCCTTTTCTCAATGAGTCTGGTTTTCGATTGCTGGAATGTAAAACCCACAGGGAATTGAGAGCGGAATTTATATCCGCCGCCAACAGTGGCGCCCAGCTGGCGATCGGTGAAAACATCGCGGTAGCACAGTTTGACCGGTGAATGAGGTGCAGACAATAAAGCGAAACATCGGTTAAATCGGGCCCGGCAATGCCGTGGCTCGGTTGGAGCGCCGGCTACACGCGCAGAAGCGGCTTGATCACACCCTGCCCCTAGCCGGTATCCAGGTTCCGTGGCGTGCTAGGAGCCCTCAGCTTCGTCTCGCATTTCGCCGGCAGTGAATTGCCGGGACACTGCCCGGCGACTTTCTTCATTCCATTCGAGCTGGATATAGGGCCACTTGTACTGTGAGTCGCGCTTACCCTTGGCAATATCGGCGCGCCATTGCTGCTCAGACCAGCCCTGGTTCATGAGATGCAGGTGCAGTTCACCTAAACGGCCCGACTCCCTCTTCTGCGCGTACTCGATATTGGCCCGGCCCAGTTCACTATCGAACAGTGCTACAAAGTTCAACAGGTCTTTGGTTTCACCGGCGCCGGCCAGCTCCAGCAGCAGGTCATAGCGGCTGGCCTTCAGATCCGGTATCATGCGAAATTCTGTTATTTCCAGCGGCAACTTGCGCTGGGCAGCGGCCATGGCGGAGGTAATTTGCATGACGTGCAGTTTTTCACCGGTAATACTGGCCATATCCCGACCTTTGCGGACAAAACTCAGCACGGGCGTCTGCTGGAAGGTGCCCACGACCCTCACAATGTCGTTGATATCATAGCGGTAAAGTCCCGCTTTGGTCGTGAGTATAATATAATAGTTCCGATCCCGCTCCAACTCGTGGGCCTGGAGGGTAAGGGGCGCCTGCTCATCGATGGATTCCTCCGGGATGAACTCATAGAAGTTGGAGTGCAGCGCCAGCACCCCGGCCGCTGTCCCATCGTCGAAGGGGATGGTCATGGTCGCCTCGCTGGCTCGCAAGCCCAGGTCCCGCAACGGCACGTTCGGCCCGTACAGTTCTCCAAGGCGTTCCGCATGCACGCCGCAGCTTCCTCCCAGCCAACAACCGATCATTTTCAGGTTGGGCCATGCGTACCGGGGCAGGAGGCGGCCGTGTTGGTCCAGGGCCTTTTCCAGCTCACCAGCGCGCGCTGGATCGGGCACGATATCCTGCTCAATCTTGCTATACAGCGTGCGTTGTGCACTGCTCCCCTCACCAACAAGGTGATCGGCCATGATTCCCAAGCGGCCATCGTGGATCGCTCTGATAATCTCCTGGGCGCGACTCTCGGCCATTTGGGCCAGCCGGACGAGCGTGGTGGGGTTGGGCACTACGATGATGGACACCTGGCGCGCAAGAGCCAAGCGGATAGAGGCGAAGTAGCGGTCTTCGTAGTCCGCAATCGTCATGACCGCATAGGGCAGGGCGTAGTTTCTGCGGATGGCCCACGGCACGCGCTGGTAAGCCAGACCCGATATGGCGCCGATGTCCTGGCCACCCGAGGTTTGGCCTTCCACGGCCGGGCTAACAACGCTTAGACTGCTGCCGTTGAACAGACCCTTATGATCGCGACTGGCCCAGTAGAGCCAAACTCGCATGATACTGGCGATGTCCTGCTTCCAGCGCTTAGTGATCGGCAGCAGTTTGGGCTCGGCGGTTGTACCGCTGGTAGTCGTGAACATGATCGGCTGTTCCCGTGTGAGGACAGCCCGGCCTCCCTGAACAATTTGGTCAACGTACGGCCTGAATGTTTCGTAATCAGTTATGGGAACGGCAGCCGCGTAATCCTGCATGGTGGAAATCCGTGCGAAACCATGCTTACGTCCAAAAACCGTGTCAGCATTTTGTTGGAGCAATCGACGCAGCAGTGCCGCTTGAGACCGAGCGGGATCCTTAACGGCCCTCATCAGGGGGACCGCTGCCTTGAGCCCCCGGAGATGTACAATGCTGGTGGCAAAGGCGCCCACAAAACTTGCCCCGCTAGAGGCTCACGATGGTACTGGCGTATTTCTCAAGCCGCTCTTCCAACACCCGGATACCCCAG
>JACZSB010000099.1 GCA_022574435.1 Fidelibacterota bacterium | reverse complement strand
TTAATTCGGATCACGTTGGCATAATCACTGACGGCGGAATCAATGTTTGGAGGGAGTGACAGATCGAGGAACAGCTGCTTGGATTCCCGCTCTTGCACCAGTTCACTACTGATGAGGATTCTGCCGGCCGAGGTGCAGGTGATGATAATATCGTGATCTGCAATTTCGGACGCCAAATCCGATATCGGTTTGAAGTGACCACCAACCAGTGCCGCGAAGCTACGCCCGGTGTCTTCAGTACGGTTCATTACGGTCAGACGCTTGAGCCCTTTTTCCCGTAGATTATAAGCGACATCCCGGCCCACGTCACCAGTTCCAATAACCAGAGCGGAGCATTCATTAAGGGGACCCAGATATTCCTTTGCCATGAGTAGGGCTGTATAGGTCACCGATGCTGCGCCATCGGAAACGCCGGTTTCGAACCGTACCCGTTTCCCAGCCTTGAATGCCCCCTGACACAGTCTGGAGAGCAGCGGAGATAAAGATCCGGCTTCCTGGCTGTGTTTGACAGCCTGCTTTAACTGGCTGGTTACCTGAATGTCGCCCAGGACCATGGAATCGAGTCCGCTGGTAAGTCTGAACACGTGCCGGATGACCTGCCAGCCATCCATATAATGAAAATGGTCGTTCAGGGTCTCCTGATCAACCTGATAAAATTCACTCAAAACTTTCAGCGCATCACTGGTACTGCCGCCATCCAGGACAAACTCTATCCGGTTGCAGGTGGTGATGATCACGCAGCCCCGGAGTTCCGGAATTGCCCGTAGACGACGATGCAGTTCAGCGATCTGACTGTCATCAACGGCGTACCTGCTGCGAACCTCCATTCTTTGATCATGGTGACTGATCCCCAGAAAATGAAGCGACGCCAATAGTGATTTATTCATCTGATTTACACCTGATATATAGTTGAAACCAGTGCAATTGTTAACGGAGTTTGCGGATTTTATATAAACTTTGTGTGAAGCCAGCCTGATGATTTAATGAATTCAATTCATTTTGCCAAGGCAAATTGAGCAGTCGTATTCGGAGCGCCATGGTCAATAGCCCGCCTGACCGCTGTAGCTCTAGCCGGACTCATTGTCAGGAGTCACCTACGAACCTTGGATCGTATAATTGGTAATTGAATGAATCCGCTAGTACTGCATAAGGGCTGGATCAACTTCCATAGCCCAGGCGCGAATGCCCCCAGTCATATCAGATACCCTCGTGAATCCTTCGTTCATGAGGAAGGTGGCGACCTCGGCGGAGCGCTTACCAGTGTGGCAGTAAACAACAATTTCTTGAGATGGGTCCAATTCATCCAGTTTATCCGGCAGGTTGTGCAGCGGGATAAAGAGGGCTTGATCAAGGTGGGCAATCTGCCATTCCCATTCCTCCCTCACATCAAGCAGCACGATATTTTTCCCCGCATCCAGTTTCGCCTTAACATCATTCGCCGTCAGCTTGGGTGCTTTTACCTGCTCTTCCGTACCGGATAGACCACAGAAATGCTCGTAATCGATAGGTGTGGTGATAGTAGGTTGATCGCCACATACAGGGCAATTCGGATTTTTCCGGAGTTTGACCTGGTGGAATTCCATGGTCAAAGCATCGATGAGAAGAAGCCGTCCCATTAATGAATCACCGATGCCGGCAATCCACTTGACAGCCTCGGTGGCCTGCAGGCTACCCACAATGCCTGGCAACACTCCCAATACGCCACCCTCGGCGCAGGAAGGCACCAACCCTGCTGGCGGCGGCTCCGGGAAGAGGCACCGGTAGCACGGTCCCTTCGCGGCATGGAATAGCGAAACCTGTCCGCTAAATTGATAAATGGAACCATAGACGTTGGGCTTCCCCAGAAAGACACAGATGTCGTTGACCAGATAACGGGTGGGGAAGTTATCGGTACCGTCAATGACCAGGTCGTAGTTGGTAGCGATCTCCTCTGCATTAGATGATAACAACGGTTCATTATAAGTGGTGATCTCCACGTGCGGATTCAGGGCTTGAAGCCGCTGCCTGGCCGTTTCCGACTTCGCTCTGCCTATATCAGCAGTGGTAAAAAGTACCTGCCGTTGGAGATTAGAGAGATTTACCACATCAAAATCGACGATGCCCAGATGACCTATGCCGGCGGCGGCCAGATAGGTCGTCACCGGATTGCCAAGGCCACCAGCGCCGATGACCAAAACTGACGCGGCTTTAAGCTTCGCCTGTCCATCCAGCCCTATCTGAGGAAGGGCGAAATGACGGCTGTAGCGTAAAAACTCATCTCGATCAAAATTCATACTCATATGATTAGGAGGTTCCTGATTTTGCATAAAATGGTTGCTGTAAGTTGCGAGCGGATGCTGCAACAACGTTTTCGAACCTGCCGGGCTCGCCGAGATTTTCAGAGCGCTCACCGGTGGTCTTATCGAACCATCTCAGTTTTCTGCGCAAATTCACCACATTGCCAATAATGATTATAGCGGGTGTCCGGATAGTGGGCGGAAGGGCCTCGTCCAATAGATCACCCAGCGTTCCGGTGAATGTACTCTGGTCAGGCAGCGTACCACGCTGGACAATGGCCACCGGAGTGTCGGACGAGCGGCCGCAAGCGATAAGTTCACGGGCAATCCGGACGAGATTGCGAGTCCCCATGTAGATCACAAGCGTACCGATCCCATTGACTAGCTGTTCCCAGTGGAGTTGGGGAGATCCGGCCTCGTTGAATTGATGCCCCGAAATAAAGGCAACGCTGGAGCTGTAACCTCTGGATGTCAATGGGATACCGGCATAGGCAGGTGCGGCGACACCGGCCGTAATGCCCGATATGACCTCAAAAGCAATACCTGCCTGGGCCAGAGATTCGGCTTCTTCACCGCCGCGGCCATAGATAAAAGGATCGCCACCTTTCAGGCGCACGACAGATTTATTAGCGCGCGCTTTATTTAGGATCAATTGATTAATCTCTAACTGGTTACGGCTATGAGAACCGCATCGTTTGCCTGCAAATATCAGTTCGGCGTCTTCCCTGGCATGCAGGAGAAGGCTGGGATCTATCAAGGCATCATAGATGATTACATCCGCCAGTTGCAGGGCCTTCAAACCCTTGACGGTGATCAACTCCGGATCGCCCGGCCCGGCGCCCACCAGCGATACTTTGCCCCTGTGGGCAGGCTCCCGGTGTGGGTGAGGTTCACCGGGGGCTGGCCTGGATCGTAGGGTATCTGCGTCGGCCTGCCGCCGCGCCAGTAGGTTGGCGACAATCCCCTCGATCAATCCTTTCCGGGTGGCGCTATCGGAGGTGGATTGAAACAGTCCCGCGCGAATCCGGGCCACCTGGGCAATCAGTGCGCCATACTTGCCGCCGAGGTACTCCTTGATATCGTCCCGGATCAGTTTCGCCATGACGGGGGCCTGGCCGTTGGTGGAAATGGCAATCTTCAGCTCCCCCTCCTGGTAGACGGCCGGGTAATAGAAGGAGCACAGGGGCGGATCGTCTACGACGTTCACCGGGATATTGACCCGCCGGGCTTCCTGGTAGACCAGGCGGTTGGTCGGCTGATGATCCGTGGCCGCCACCACCAGGACCTGCCCGTTCACGTCGCCCGCTTCATAGGGTCGTTCCAGCAGGTCGATCTTTTGGGCATTGGCCAGTGCCTGAATCGTCTGATTCGCCTCCTGCGCGATAACGGTTATCCTGGCATGGCACTGGAGCAACCCCTCGATCTTTGTCTGGGCCACCTGACCGCCTCCCACCACCAGGCACGGCTGGCCGTCAAGCTTCAGGAATATGGGGAACAGCGTATTCATTGTTGGGCTACCTGCTGCCAGGTCTCCTCGATCTCCTGTGGCTGATGGTGTCCACGCGGGTCGCCATTGGTCTGACTATGCAGGCCGCATTCGATCTTGTCTTGACCGCGCCAGCGGCCATCACGCTCATCCTCCCCGTCGGCTACCGGCGTGGTGCAATGGGTGCAACCGATGCTGGGGTAGCCCCGGTCATGCAGGGGATTATAGGGGACCTCGTGGGTGTTGATATAGTTCCAGACGTCGCTTTTCGTCCAGGTAGCCAGTGGGTTGATTTTGATAACATCGAATTTGGGGTCCCACTCGATGATCCCAGTATTGGCCCGGGCTGGCGATTGCTCGCGACGGATGGCCGTTATCCACACATCGTAGTTCCTCAGAGCCTCGTTCAGCGGTTGTACCTTACGAAGGTTGCAGCATCGGTTCGGATCCCGCTCCCACAGCCGATCCCCGTATTGATCCTTCTGGGCCTCCATGGTCAAGGGGGTGGCATATCTGACGAACTCGATCTGGTATTTCTCTTCCAGGCGGTCCCGCAGGGCGTAGGTTTCGGGGAACAGCACCTCCGTATCGAGATAGAAAATGGGGATATCTTTGTTGATCTTCACAAGCATATCGATCAGGCAGAGGCCGGCCAGGCCAAACCCGGTTCCCAGGCCGATGCGGTGGGGCATAGAAGATTCTGCCACCCATCGCAAAATCTCTTCGGGATGGTTATCTTCAAACTGGTTGCTCAAGGCGTTCGAGTTTTTTCGTAGGGTGATCATGTTTATCTCTATAATCAGCTTGCCACTGCTAACCGTAGCAGCAGGCCAGGTATGTCCAAGGCCTGGGGAACCGTGATGCTCAGGGCCAGGCGTTCCCTGGGCTGGGACTTGACGTGAACAATGGCGGGCTCCCCCCCGAGCAGGCCGGGCAGGAACCGGCCCAGTTCGACCCTGATGGTTTCGAAGCTCTCCGTAGTGTTTGGCGCCTGTAGACGATCATTGGCCACCAGCAACAATTCGTCATCTTTAAATACCAGGCCCCCCGACAGTTCGGCCTCCTGGGCCAGTAGCTGGCGGGCCTGCAGGGTGGCCCGCAATACCGCCTGGAACCGCTCACCGAAGGACCCTTCAGTCGGCTGCTTTCTCGTGTACATGAGTCCCAGCCGCTGATCGGAGTTATCCAGGCTGAAGTGGCCCTCGCGGGTCATCAGCATGACTCCGGGACCGTGGGGCACGTGGCTGTAATCGGCCACATCGATGAGTAGATGGTCCGGGATCGCTCGCTGCTGGATCCACCGGTGAAAGACGGGGATCAGCGCCTTGGGGTCCAGCTTGGACGGGTCCTCCAGGTAAACTTTGATGGCAAATCGTTGCAGGTCCATCTATTGGGCCCCTCCCGGTTTTCGCAGAGTCGAGCGGCTGAGTCTGCTCAGCTGCGTCATGGGGGCAACCTGTTCGGGCTCCAGGCGGGCATAGCAGGCGTGGGAGGCTTCGATAAATAGTTGAGCTTCCGCAATGATCTTCCGGGCCGTGTCATCGGTAAAGTCCTCGGCTTCCTGCTCGTAGGGCCTGAAAAGGTAGTTGCCGAACTTGCCGCCGGCATATTTGTCGAAGAAAATCTTCGTGTCGAAGAACCGCTTCTTGAATTCACTGACGATAGCCTCCGGTTCATCGGGAACATCGCGAAATTGCTCTCTAACCAGCGTCTTGGCGGCTTGAAGCATGGCCCCACGCCCCAGGTGCCAGGCCTTGGGAAAATCACCCTCATCCAGCTGAATCTGGGCCTCGAAGAGCTCCCGTTCGGCGGCCGTCAGCCCGAATTGAAGGGGCGTCACCACCTCACCGGCGCATTCGCCCGTGCCGATGTCGCTCATGGTGAACTCGCGAGGATCTCCCCAATCAGAATACAGGGTGGGATCCTTCTCGTAAGACGGGACCACCATGAGGTCTTCCAGGTCCTCCCTGAGCACCTTCTTGCCGATGCGCTGGATAAAGTCCTGGAATTTTTCCTCCCCCTGGCGCTGCCGGATATACCGATCGGTAATGCGTCGCACCACTTCGGGGATGCGCTTGGAAGGCACGGCCCCGATGGCCTGGCCGTAAGAGCCGGCGTTTTCGGTCCACTGCCCACCCAGGACCACCTGAAAATGGGGAACCTTGTGGCGGTCGATAGTGCGGCTCACCCCGTAAAATCCGATGTCGGCCACCTGGTGTTGCCCGCACGAGTTGAAGCATCCGCTCACCTTGATCCGCAGGTTTTTTACCGCCTCATCGAGTTGGACGAACTGGGTGGCCAGATCGGTACGCAGCTCTTCGGCGAGACCCCGGGAGGAGGCAATGCCCAGCTTGCACGTATCTGTGCCGGGGCAGGCGGTTATATCGATGATGGTGCCGGCGCCGGGTTGGGCCAGGCCAATGGCCTGCAGGCTGGTATAGAGCTCTGGAAGGTCCTCCTCGCGAACCCACCGCAGCACGATATTCTGCTCCACCGTGGTGCGCACATGGTCGCCTACCAGTCGCCGGGCGATCCCGGCCAGGTTGCGCAGCTGGTAAGCCGAGAGATCGCCCAGGGGCAGGGCCACCGTTGCGATGACGAAACCGGACTGCTTCTGCCGGTATACATTGGTCTTTTTCCAGAGGTCGTAACCTTCCGGAGGTGGGACGCCGTTCCGTGAAACCGGCGCCTGCAGGGGCCTTTCCCTATCGCTTGATACGCCCTCCAGGTAGCTGGTCCACCGGGGATCTTCGGGGAGTACCTTGCGCTCCTCACGCACCAGGCGCCGGAATTCCTCCAGGCCCAGTTTGTCCACCAGAAACTTGATGCGGGCACGAGCCCGATTCTTTTTCTCTCCCAGTCGTCCGAAGACGCGACCGATGGCCTGGGCCGTGGGCAGCAGCTCCTCCACCGGTAGAAATTCTTCAAACAGTTTGGCCTGATAGGGGACCGCCCCCAGGCCGCCGCCCACATACAATGTGAATCCCCTGCTCTCCTTCCCGTTCGCGGTCCGTATGGCGGCGATGAGCCCCATATCATGGATGGTGGCCAGGCCGCAGGGGTGTGACGCGCAGCCGGAGAAGGAGACCTTGAACTTGCGGCCGAAGTCCTGGAAATCGGGATGGCCCAGCATATACTGCGCCGCGGCCCGGGCATAGGGGGTCACGTCAAAGACCTCGTCGTGGCAGGCACCCGACAGGGGGCAGGCCGTCACGTTCCGCACCGCGTTGCCGCACGCTTCGTGGGTGGTGACCCCCACGGCGGCCAAGCGCCTCATCAGCGATGGCGTATCTTCGAGGTGCACAAAATGCAGCTGGATGTCCTGCCGCGTGGTCACATGACAGATACCGTCGGAATATTCTTCGGCCAGGTCCGCAAGCACGTCCATCTGGTCGGGATTCAGGCCACCGAACGGCATTTTAATGCGCTGCATCCCGGGCGCATCCCACACCGTTTCGACGCCCTTGGTCGGATACTCCGAGCGGTAATCGAGTTGCTGGACCTCGATGCCGTCGTGCCGCTGGCCGTTGTCGTACCGCTGGCCGTAGACCCCTTTGCGCAGCCGGGTCTCGGCGAAAACTTTCTCCTCGAGTTTGTCCTGCCTGCGCAACTCGATCTGTGTTTCGAAGATGTCGATCTCACGGGCGAGATCAGGCCCCATTGTGTCGGCTAATCTATCTTTCCAGGTTGTCATCCCATTTCCCTATGTAGGATATTCATCGTCTCATTCGGTGGCCAGGAAAATATATCGAAATATTCCTGCCACAAAAAAAGCCCTTCCGAGTTTTCCGGAGGGGCTTTTAAGCGCTTAGCTTATGATATTTACGTTAACAGATAAAATACCCCTGCGGTGGATGGCACATACTAATCATACACATTATGCAGGGACGCACAGTCGCCGGGCTGTCGACTGAAATGAGCAATGCTTCAGGACTATAGTTAATAAAAGAATCCATAACTTGGGCAAGCTTACTGCCATGAATCTGCCTTATGCAAGCAGAATATAGTCCGTTTTTATGGAATATTAGAACCACGATCTGGACTGCACCCTTCAAGCTGGACAGATTTCCTGCCAAGTTAATACATCCCTTTCAGGCCGTTTGTTGATGATTTCGAACTCTACTGGGCTAACATATCCCAGTGCCGAATGTAGCCTCTGGACTGCACCCTTCAAGCTGGACAGATTTCCTGCCAAGTTAATACCCCGCCGTTGGCGGGGAATACATTTAATACCCATTATTGTAGATTTCGAACTCCACTGGGCTGACATAGCCCAGTGCCGAATGTAGCCGCTCTTCGACCTATTTCATGAGGCGATACTCTGTCAGGTACACCACTTCACTTTTGAGTTGTATCCCGTCAGAACAATTCGGGCAAAATAACCTGATTAATTAAGAGAGACTTCTGGTTATCTTTTAAAATCAGAAGGAGTCTCAGATGAGCCCGATTTCAGATGTTGAAAAGCGTGTAAAGGAAATTCGCCGGAAGACCCGCAGGAAGTATTCAGCTGAAGATAAAATCCGTATTGTGCTGGAAGGCCTCCGTGGGGAGATGACCATCGCCGAGCTCTGTCGCAGGGAAGGCATTGTCCAGAACCTCTACTACAAGTGGAGCAGAGACTTCCTGGAGGCCGGCAAGAAGCGTCTGTCCGGTGATGTTGAACGGGAGGCGAATTCGACTGAAGTGGGTGCCCTAAGGTCGGAGAACCGCCACCTCA
>JACZSB010000098.1 GCA_022574435.1 Fidelibacterota bacterium | reverse complement strand
GGACTCGGCCGCCGAACTTCCCCACAGGTTGCGCCCAGGGGAAATATTTTGCCCGGGTTGAGCAGGTTGCGCTGATTGAAGCCGATCCGCAGGCGCTGCATATGCCCCAGGTCGCTGGCGGCATACATACTTTCCATCAGCTCCCGCTTTTCGATGCCGATGCCGTGTTCACCAGTCAGCGAGCCGCCCATTTCCAGGCAGGCCCACAGTATTTCCCGCGAGCAATCCAGCGCCCGTTCCAGATCGCCGGTTGCATCAGGGTCGAACAGGATCAGGGGGTGGATGTTGCCGTCCCCGGCGTGGCAGACATTGGCTACCCGCAGCCCATGATGTTCGCCACTGCGGTAGACTAACTCTAAAATGTCGGTCAGTCGCGACCGGGGGACCACACCGTCATTGGTATAATAGCCGGGTGATATCTTGCCCATGGCTCCCACGGCGTGCTTGCGGCCCAGCCACAACTGCTGTCGTTCTTTCTCGTCCGCTGCCAGGCGGAAATCGACGGCCCCCTGCCGGCGGCAGACGCGCTCAATGGTTTCGGTCTGGCCCGCTATTTCGTCCTGATCGCCGTCCAGTTCTATCAGTAGGATTGCCGTGGCATCGGTGGGAAAGCCGACTTTAAGATTGGCTTCCACCGCTTGGATACACAACTTGTCAATCAGTTCCAGGGCGGCGGGCAGCACCCCGGCCCCCAGGATCGCCGATACCGAGTCGGTGGCGGCGCCCACAGAGTCATAGGTCGCCAGCATAGTGCTCGTGGAGGGGGCCAGCGGCATCAGCCGGACGATGATCTCGGTAGTAATGGCGATAGTGCCCTCGCTGCCCACCAGGAAGGCTGAGAAGTCGGGCCCTGGCGCCACCGGGTACGGCCCGCCCAGCTGGACTATCTCTCCGTCAGGCAATACCGCCGTCTGTCCCAATATGTGGTTGGCTGTGACGCCCACTTTGAGGGTGTGCGGCCCACCGGCGTTTTCGGCCAGGTTGCCGCCGATGGTGCAGACCGCCTGGCTGGAGGGATCGGGGGCGAACTCCAGCCCGTGGGGCCGGGCTTGCAGGCTCAGGTAATTGTTCACCACCCCCGGCTGAACCACGGCGTAGCGGTCGGCCGGGTGCAGGGCCAGCACCCGGTTCATACGGCTGAGTTGGATGATCACTCCGCCATCGATAATGGCGCCACCGGACAGGCCGGTGCCGGCCCCCCGGGCCACGAATGGCACTTCGGCCTGATGGCATAAGCTGATTATCCGGGCGCACTCCCCGGTATTGGTGGGATAGACCACACACTCGGGCTGGGCGCTATGGATGGTCAGTCCGTCGGATTGGTAAACCAGCAGCTCCGCCGGGCCGGTCTCCACCGAACCGCGGCCCACAACGCGACGCAACTGGCGCACTAATCGGGCTGGCAGGGCCATGGATGAAGTTTGTTCACAGTTGGACCGATCCCAAAGGAAAAAAACGTCCGCCGGGCGCAGGCCATCCTTGTTTTATCCGGGCAGTTTGTATGGCCGCCCTGGCCTGCCCCGCAAATCGCTCCACCGATCATTACAATAGTTATAGCGTTAGCGTTAGTAGCGGTTGTATACTGGCACCTAGTAAATCGCCTGAGAGGCAACCTAGATTACTTAATCACCTTCTCGAACCACACATTTTGGGCTCGTCTCGGGCAGACTGAAGATTAATTATCGATCCGATAGGCGACATGCGCACAAATCCAGATACTGAGACTCGGTTTCGCGAAGCACAGTTAAACCTGATCGTTTCACAGTCGAAACTATCGCTCATCAGTACACCGCTACTGGCCCTCGCAATATCTTATGTCATGTGGCCTGTTGTGGGTCATCAGTTCATTCTATTCTGGGACGGAATCATGCTGGTGGTTCAGGCTGTTAGATTGAATGCATTCCTTCGATTTAAAGCTGAATCGCCGCGTGGGGCTGACGTCACAAGGTGGATTAGACATATCACCTTTACAATCATCGTCACCGCATCAGGCTGGGGAGCTGCGGTCGTTTTGGTGTGGCCGGAGGGTTATCCGACCCATCAATTGGTGCTGGCGCTATCCCTGGTTGGTCTGGCCGCTGGCAGTGTGGCCGCCTACGCCCCCATAAAAAAAATGTATTTGATATTTATTACAGGCTGTTTAGTACCTCTCACCCTCAGATTTCTACTGACTGGTACTCCCGAATATGTAACGGTTGGCGCGCTGCTCATCTTGATGCTAATCATTTTGAGGGGTATTGGTAATAATCTGAATGCGATTGAATCGGCGGCGTTGATCACCAGTATCGAAAAAGAAGATCTAGCAGAAATACTTGAAGCCAAGAACACTCAATTGGAACAAGCCGAGAAGGCGGCAGTGGCAGCCACCCAAGCCAAAAGTGAATTTTTGGCGAACATGAGCCACGAGATCCGCACACCCATGAACGCCATCATCGGCATGTCCCGCCTGGCTCTCCAGGCCGACCTGACCCCCAAGCAGCACAATTACATCAGCAAGGTCCAGACTGCTGCCAACACCCTGCTGGGCATCATCAACGATATTCTGGATTTCTCCAAGATTGAAGCCGGGAAGCTGGATATGGAGCAGGTTGATTTCCACCTGGACAAGGTGCTGGAGAACCTGTCCAACCTGGTTTCACTTAGGGCTAGTGAGAAGGGGCTGGAGCTGCTATTCGAAACCGGATCGGACGTGCCCACCTCCCTGGTGGGTGATCCACTGCGGCTGGGCCAGATCCTCGTCAACCTGGCCAATAATGCCGTAAAGTTTACCGAGGAAGGCGAGATTCGTATCTCAACTCACCTGGTGAACAAAACATCTCGGAAAGCGATGCTGCGCTTTGAAGTTCAGGATACCGGCATTGGGATGACTAAGAGGCAGTCCTCGAAGCTCTTTGAGGCGTTCTCCCAAGCGGACAGCTCCACCACCCGCAAGTATGGCGGCACTGGCCTGGGACTGGCCATCAGCAAGCAGTTGGCGGAGCTGATGGGGGGTGAGGTCGGTGTGCGGAGCGAACCGGGGAGAGGCAGTATCTTTTTCTTCACGGCAGAGTTTGGTGTAACGAGAGGAATCGAAGAAAACCAGTTTGCGCTGGCGCCTGACTTGCGACAAATGCGGGTGCTGGTAGTGGATGATAACGCCTCTTCGCGGGAGATTCTGCAGGACATGTTGGAAGCGTTCTCCTTCGAAGTAACGCTGGCAGCCACTGGTGAGGAAGGGTTGGCTGAACTGGAAGCGGCGGACCACGATAGGCCCTTCGAACTGGTATTGATGGACTGGAAGATGCCGGGTATGGATGGGATCGAGACATCCCGCAGGATCAAGGCCAATAAAAAGCTGGCCAAAGTACCCACCATCATCATGGTGACAGCCTACGGCCGGGAGGAGATCGTGCAACAGGCCGAAGAAATAGGTCTCGAGGGCTTTCTAATCAAACCGGTAAACCAGTCAATCCTGTTCGATACAATCATGCACACCTTCGGCAAAGAGGTGAAAAAGGTCTCCCGGGCTTCACTCAGCAAGGACCAGGTCAGCGAATTAGCCAACCAGATCGAGGGGGCCAAGATTCTATTAGTTGAGGACAACGAGATCAATCAGGAGGTGGCCAGTGAAATCCTGGCCAATGCCGGGCTGGTGGTTTCCATTGCCAGAGATGGTAGTGAGGCCGTGGCTGCAGTGAATCGGAATGCTTACGACGCGGTCTTGATGGATATTCAGATGCCGGTCATGGATGGCTACCAAGCGACCCGGGCAATCCGCAAAAATCCCTCCATGAAGGATCTACCTATTATTGCGATGACGGCCAATGTCATGGCAGGTGATGCGGAGAAATCGCTGGCTGCGGGTATGAATGCCCATGTGGGTAAACCTATCGATCCTGCGGAACTCTTTTCAGCGCTGGCAAAGTGGATTAAACCAAGCGAGCGCGAGCTGCCAAAATCAGAAGATAAGCCATCTGCGCCTATAGAAATGCCCGCGGCGGAGTTGCCGGACCTGCCTGGCATTGACACCCAAACGGGGCTAGCTCGTATCGGTGGAAACGCTATTCTTTACCGGAAGCTATTATCCAAGTTCCGGGACAACCAGGGCCAAGCCCCTGACAAGATCAAGTCTGCCTTGGAGGCTGGCGACCAACAGTTGGCCCAGCGACTGGCCCATACGCTCCAGGGAGTATCAGGAAACGTAGGCGCTGAGTCACTGCATGAAAAGGCGAAATCGTTGGAGAGGGCCATTAAGGAGGGCCAGGCCTGGGAAAAAAAGCTGAGGGTGGTTAGAAAAGAAGTCTCGACTGTTTTGGGGGGGCTCAAGCAACTGAGAGCGTCGCCCGAGGATGAACCGGTAGGCGCTGAAGAGCAAGTCGAAGAGCGAGACCGGACGCCGCTCATCCCCCTGCTTGAAAAACTTGCTCAGCTCATAGAGCAAAATGATGCCGAAGCATCGGAGTGTCTGGATGATATCCACAGTAAGCCGGAGGCAGCCGGGCTTGGTAAGGAGCTTGACCGGATCGGCAAGTCTCTGAGCCAGTACGACTTTGACGGAGCACTGGTTCGATTGACCGAATTATCGAAGGGCCTTGTAATAACGCATAAGGAACCATAGAATGATCGTGTTTACTACCAAACCGATAGTTCTCGTGGTAGATGACGCACCCGAGAATATCGATGTCCTGAATGGACTGCTCAAGGATCAATACCAGATCAAGGTGGCTCTCGATGGCAAGAAGGCATTGGCCATAGCCTCGTCGCAAAATGCCCCGGATCTGATTCTGTTGGATATTATGATGCCCGGCATGGACGGCTTCGAGGTATGCCGCCAGCTGAAGGGGGATCCGGACACAAAAGGAATCCCGGTACTGTTCCTGAGCGCCAAGGTGGAAACCGAGGATATGGTCAAGGGCTTCCAACTGGGAGCGGTGGACTATGTCACCAAGCCGTTTAATACCGAGGAACTGTTGGCTCGGGTCCGGACTCACTTGGAGCATCAATATTTATACAAGCAAGTCAGTAATATGAAAACGGCCCTTGAGGAGTCCGACAATGTGAAATCGCAGATCATTCTAACGCTCACCAACAAAATTATTCCATATGCCATGGAAGTCCTGCAGGCCAATATGAGATTCAAGAAAATTCTGACTGGTAGCGATCTCCAGCAGTGTGTTGAAATAATCACGGATGGCAAGCAGGTCATGAACCTGTTGCGGCGAGTGGAGGCCTTGCTGAAATCGTAATATATCCAACTGTCTCAGGCCTGTCATTAGAAGAGCAGAGATCTATGAATTTCTTGCCAAAATAAATAGTACGGGTGGTGGACATTGCTCCTGAAAACATCGCGATGCTCAACTTTTTGCTGAAGGGTGAGTACAAAGTCAATGTGGCCCTTCTAGGTAAGAACGCATCGGGACTGGCTGCATCGGACGGCTCCCCGGATCTTACTTTACAGGATATCAGGTTGTCCGCCTTGGATACATACGGTGTATGCTGGCAGCTGGTATCGGGTTAAAGCCGTTTGGAATATGGGGGCAATTAGCTATGAAATACATTCTGTGTTCACAAGGCTTCGTGCACCCCTTTTCCGAAGCTACAAACGTCCAATTAGTGAATTACATGCTCTCCCAAATGGTCACCATTGAGCACAAGGGGGCAGTCACTTGCGCCGTTTTCCGGAATCCATTTCTATTTCACGACCGAAGTAGCACGAACCGAACCCCGCCAGTGGCAGGGGTTAATCCATAACTCATTTATTTCACGGATGCTAACTTCTCCAATCGATAGCCCAGGAAAATTCCAATGGCCAGGAAGAGGAAGTATTCCAGGCCTACCAGCTGTTTGTCGATGACTTTCCCGACAGCCGCTGGACAAACGACGCCAAAGCCAGCCTGATCACCATCGGTCGGCGGCTGGCAGCCAAAAACAGTAAGAATAAAGCCAAATACAACCCCATCATCGAGCGGCTGCAGCATGACGACGACGAGGAAGGGCCCTGGCGGCCCTTTATGCCCTGCAGCGCAGTGACGACTAGGCCTCGCAACAGGTAATCATCTGGATTTATAAGCCCGACGCAGACGTAAAATTCCGCCGGAAAGTAGTCCCTGCCATGGGTCGGATGGAAGGGGATCAGGTGGTTGAAAAGCTGGGGGAAATCACCCGGCAGGATCCTTCGGAAAAAGTTCGCGGGATAGCGATAAAATCACTCTCACGGATCGATTCGCCGGCCGCCATCGAAGCGTTGGTGTCAGTCGCCCGGGAATCAACGGACGCCGTTATGCGCCGTAAAGCAGCCCGGGCACTGGGCCGTACCGACGACAATCAAGCGGTGCCCGTACTGCTGGATTTAGCACGCAACGACCACCACATTCAGGTGCGCACGGAAGCGGCCGCCGCCCTGGGCCGCCTGGACACACCCCAGGCCCGGAAAGCCTTAATTCAGCTCTTAGAGGGGAAGTAAATCCGGCCGGTTTTCTATTGTTGGCCGGTGAGCTGGTGGGCGTAGAACCGCAATTCCCGGCTCTCAGCCCACAAGTAAAGACCCAGCCCCAGGCTGACCAGGACAACTAGCGCCACCATCAGCCCGCTGATAACGGCCAACTGTGGCTCCGCCAACGAGGCGCTATAAGCCAGCTCCACCAGGAAGTCCCAGCTGTTGATTATTCGCCGCTCCAGCACGTTTGTCCCCCGGTCCCACAGGTTCAGGCCCACTTCACGATAGCGCCAAGCCACCGCCAGGCCCAGGATCGGGCCCGCCAGAGCCGCTGCCATCCGGCCCAGGGAAAACGGTGGCGGCATGATGGGAATCGCCTGCAATCTGGCACGTAGCGCCGGCGGCAAATCCACCGCCGCCCGCTCGAAAACCGGTGTCAGCTCTTCATATTCCAGCGGCTTCATACCAGCCTGCCTTCCATTTCCTTAAGGGCTCCCGCCAGGGACGCCTTGGCCCGGTGCAGGTAAGACTTCACCGTGCCCAACGGTTGTTCCATTATTTCGGCCACCTCCTCGTACGAGCGCTGGTGGAAATAGTGCAGCGTGATCGCCATCCGCTGCCGCTCCGGCAACCGGGCCACCGCCCGGCGAACCGCTAGATGTTGTTGGCCCGCTAAGTATTCGCCTTCGGGACCTAACTGGCCGTTATCGGCCAGCGCTCCTTCCCCGTCCTCATCCAGCCGTTCGGGACGCCGCTTTTTCAGATAATCGTAACAGACGTTCTTCGTGATGCGATAGATCCAGCTGGCCAGTTTGGCCTGTGCTTTGAACCCCTTCAGCCCCCGCCAGATGCGAACAAATACCTCTTGGGTGGCGTCTTCGGCCATAACTTCGTCATTCAGGGTGAACAGGGCAACATTGTAGATCGCTTTGCCGTGGGCCACCACCAGCTCGCGAAAGGCGGCCTGGTGGTCGCCCCGTCGCAGCCGCTCAAGTAGCGCCTGATCATCCACAGCGGTCATTACCTATATGACTGTTACCTTGAGAGTATTGTTGCCTTAGCTGCCGTTGACCCGGAAATTAACCGCAACATTTAGTGCCCGGCCACGGTCTAACAGGCAAAGCAAAGGAGTTTTTCATGGTAGGACAATGGATTCCAATCGTAGCTATTGTACTGTCAGTAGGCGGCTTTTTCACGGTGGTTATTTTTGCCCTGTACTATAACTACCTGAAAAGGCAGTCCCAGAGCCGGGAGATCCTGGCGGCCATCGAAAAGGGGATCGAGGTACCGTTCCCGCCACCACGGAAATATAACCGGCGCTCCCAGGGCATTTTCTGGAGCGCTATCGGCCTAGCCCTGGCTATCGCCCTGGGTGTCTCGACCGGCCGGGTGCAGGTGGCGGTCTGGGGCCTGTTACCCCTGGCGGCCGGCGTGGCCTCCCTATTGATTTCAAGAAGCGAAAAAAGCGACGACAGCTGACAGACTGGTTTTGTAACGTCCCCTAACCCGGCTGCCAGGATAGCCGAGCTGCTGGGCCACTCAACCCCGCCCCACCTTCTTCCGTGCCACCCAGTCGATCAGGCCGGGCAGGAACGGCCGCACAAACCGGCCAACTTTCCCTAATGCTGTCATCACCACCTCCCGCCGGCGCCTCTCTGCCGCCCGCAGGATGATCCGGGCACAACGTTCCACAGGCATGCGCTTGGAGCGGATATTGCGGCGGCTGGCGCCCACTCCCGCCTGGTAGCGCCGGATGCCGGTGTCAACGAAGCTGGGACAGGCGATAGTCACCGATACCCCGCTGCCG
Source organism: Fidelibacterota bacterium (assembly GCA_022574435.1). GTDB lineage: Bacteria > Fidelibacterota > Marinisomatia > SCGC-AAA003-L08 > TS1B11 > JACZSB01. The sequence goes on along the minus strand of JACZSB010000098.1, from coordinate 287 downwards.
GCCAGTTCCACCCGCAGGCTGTCAAAAAAACCGTGCAGGGCATGCTTGCTGGCAGCATAGCCGGTGCGTGTGGGGACGCCGGCCTTCCCGGTCAGGCTGGAGACCACCACTATCCGGCCCCGGGCGCTCAGCAGGTGCGGCAAAGCGTAGTGGGTGCAGGCCACCGCCCCCAAATAGTTCACACGCATGATCTGGTCGAAGATGTCAAGATCGTCGAGTTCGGTGAACAGGGCGTGCATGGAAATACCGGCATTGTTGATCAGCATATCGATCTCGCCGTAGGTGTC
>JACZSB010000457.1 GCA_022574435.1 Fidelibacterota bacterium | reverse complement strand
AGGGGCGGCAAAGGTGTGGGCGCGCTGGCGGGGATGCTGATCCACCTGTTCCCGGTGGCCGTCCTGTTGGGACTGGGGGTATGGATATTGGTACTGATAACCACCGGCTACGTGGGGCTGGGCTCGGTAGCGGCCGTGTCCCTCTTCCCCCTGATCACCTACCTGCGCTATGGTGCCCTCGATTCCACCCTGGGCTATTTCAGTGTCGTCATCACCCTGTTCATCTGGTTCACCCACCGCAGCAATATAGCCCGGCTCCTGGCCGGCACGGAAAACCGCTTTGAAAAGGCGATGATCTTCCGCCGCCACTAAAAACAGACCGGCCCTCCGAGCTCACCCAAGGCGGATCAAGCAAACTCAACTGGAGGGCCGGATGACGACGGAACAAAGCCGTACGCCATATTTTTGGGCAGGTTATATCAGCGCAGCTTGGCCAGCTCCTTCTCCAAGGCGTCGAATCCCTGGCTGGCGTTGAACTCACTCCAGGCTGCCTCCTCCCGCCGGGCCGACTCGATGGCTGCCCGCCGGGCGTTGTCCAGGGAGTATTCCAGCAGCACGAAGTAGGTGCCATCCTTGGCCAGATAGGCCTCCTTGATCATGGCGCCGGTGAGCGTCGCATCGGTGACGCCCTTGCTGACTGACTGGGTGAACTCCAGGGCTCCGGCCTGCTGGCCGACGCCGCTCTCCTGCATGAAATCTTTCACCAGGGACTCGATTTTCACCTTAATTGAGGCCGCAATCTCGTCCCGGGCCCGCTGGGCTGCCACCTTCTTCGCCAGGCTGGGATTCTGCTTTTTGGCCTGGCCCACACCGAATATGAAGCCTTCCACCGATGGCCTGTTCATGGCCCAATCCGGCGCATCCCGGCTTTCCCGTGACTCGGTGGTGCCAGAAACAGTCGGGCCGGCGCAAGCGCTCAGTATCAATCCCAACGACAGGACAGCGGGTAGTATCAGTTTTGTATTCATGGTATTCACCTCTGGTTGGTAGCGCTTACGATATGCAGTTGAAGTACCTTCTCAACTCGCTGGCTGAGAGGGATCTTTGACAACCAGCGCTGAAACCGGGTGAAACTCGCATCACCTGCGGAAAATTGGACGTAGTTCGCTTCCACAGAGATTAGACTGCCCAGTTCGGCGATAGGTTGTCGTGAAAAAAGTGCAAAAAGTGTTTCCGTGGTGGTGGCCAGATCAGGGTCCGCGGCCACCCGGTAGCGGATGCCCCGGGCCCGCTCTTGGCTGGTGGGTATTTCGAGCCAGCGGTTCGCCTCCAGCTTCCCTTCGGTCATGATCCGGTTGGGAAACAAAAGGGTGACGGAATTATCGCCCAGAAAATTGAACAGGTAGATGTATCCCGGCTGGCTGGCCCGGGCCCGGATAATCAGCTCATCGCCATCAGCCAGCAGACGCTCGTTCACGGTCAGCTCCAACTCCAGTGAGGGGTCCCGGTCCCCCACTACGGGCACTACCCGGGCTTCCAGGGCGATACGGTAGCGATAGACACCGGACTCCAGGGGCAATAGCTCTTCCGAGAGGATTTTTTCGTCAACCACGTGGCCCACGACAGAGGAGAGGGCAAAGGTGCTCCAGGTCGATTTTTCGTATGCCGCCCCCATCGTCTCATCCATTACATCGCTCAGCAGGGAGGTCATGGATACTTCCGGGGGCAAGGCCCGCTCCAGTCCTGCTGTGCGCGCTGCCTGCAGGGTCGTCTGCCGGGCCTGCCGAGGTGCGGTGGTGGCCGGAAATACAAGGGTTGTATCAACGAGGAACCAGCCCGGGCTGGCCTTGTAATCAGGTTGGGGGATCCGCGGCGGATCAGCCAGCGCCTTCCCGCCCTTCAGGAAGATGCCTTCTGCCTCCGTAGGTGTCGAGCCGGGCAGGGGCACTGCCCCGCCCCCTTCAAGTTCAGCGAATGCGCCGGCGGCGGCGGTTTGGGGCCGCTCAAGCTCGGCGCTGTCAGGTTCTGGCCGGGCGGCCTGATGGCTGCAGCCTGCCAGCAGCAGGGTGGCAAAGATGAATGCTGTGCCTGGCGAGGGCATCAATAAACCACCAATACCTGGTCCAGGGCGCCGCCCATCAACTGCGGGGTCTGGGTCCGGTTAAACAGCCTACGGGCCAGGTAGGGCACATG
>JACZSB010000097.1 GCA_022574435.1 Fidelibacterota bacterium | reverse complement strand
TCTATTTCGTGCTGGTTGTGACCCCGGAGTTCAGGGAAAGTATTAAGGTTGTGCTATTAAAATAGGCGCGTGCTTGGTCTTCACCCTTCGAGTGCCTCAGGGTGACTCTGCTGCGTTGTTATGCTGGGCGATCAGCGGAGCCTTGAAAACCGTATGTTGGATGGGACCCCGCCAGCGGCGGGGGAATCCCGCAATGATTTATGAGCGCCCTTTAGGGCGGTTGTTCCATTAAGCGAGGCGCTTTAGCGCTTCGCCCCTGCCGATTATTATGCGCTCCATGTGTGCGGGACATTTTTCTTGCATTTTCCAACGGTATGACATAATATCATACCCGAGGTAATAATGGGCGCATCGAAAATCGCCATAACGATTGACCGAGTACTGCTGGAGGCCTTGGACCGGCTGGTAAAAGAGCGGGTGTTTCCCAATCGGAGCCGGGCCATTCAGGCCGCCGTGGCTGAGAAACTACAACGTCTGGAAGGCACCCGCCTGGCACGCGAATGTGCCAAGCTCGATCCGGCCTTTGAGAGTGCGTTGGCTGAGGAAGGGCTGGGTGATGATCCGGACGCATGGCCAGAATATTAAGAGGGGACATTCGCTGGGCCGATCTGGAACCGGCCAGAGGTCGCGAGCAGTCCGGCCGCAGACCGGTTTTGATTTTAAGCCACGATGTTTTTAATGAACGGTCCGGGACAGTCATCGCGGTGGCATTGACCAGCCAGCCTCAGCGAGCGGGATTTCCATTAACACTCGAAATCGACTCGCGGAATCGTTCGGCTGAGCGCTCACGACGAAGCCTGCCCAAGCAATCCTGGGTAAAGATCAGCCAGGTTCGGACCCTCGCAGTTCAAAGGATAGGAAAGAAACTTGGCCGGGCAACCCCGGAAGAACTGTCAAAGATTGTCGACGGCCTGAATGAGATTCTGGGGGCTTGACGAGGCTAGATACTTGATACTCGATACTCGAAAAAATATTAGATATTGGATGGGACCCCGCCAACGGCGGGGTTGGATATTGGATGCGGAACTAAGAGCTCGTAACCTTGGCCTGAGCTTGTCGAAGGCTTGAAACCAGAAACTCGTAACTCGAAACTTGAAACCTATGGAAAACATCACCCTGGCGATCATCAAGCCGGACGCCGTGGCAGCCGGGAACGCCGGGAAAATAATCGACCGTATTTTGCAAACCGGATTTAAAATCAGGGCCAGCCGGATCATCCATCTGACCAGGGGCCAGGCCGAAGATTTCTATGCCGTCCACCGGGAACGGCCATTCTACGATGAACTCACTACCTTCATGTCCTCCGCCCCGGCCATGCCGCTGGTATTGGAAAAATCCGGAGCGGTGGAAGAATTCCGTAAATTGATGGGCGCCACCGATCCCGCCGAGGCGGAAAAAGGGACGATACGCAAGGATTTCGCTAAAAATAAGGGCGAAAATGCGGTGCACGGCTCCGATTCGGACGAAAACGCTCAGAAAGAGGTTGCATTCTTTTTCGCACAGTCGGATATTTTAGGTAACTTCTAGTATCCAACAGGACCTATAACCTATGCGCCAAACCAAGTTTCTACTAGTTTTGCTGTTGCTGATCTGGTCGGGCTGTCAATACCTGCCCTGGGGCAAGGACGACGCCAAGCCCATCTTTATCGGTGAGCCGGAGACCATTATCGTTCAGCCGCCGGAGGACGCTTTCGACGTCACCTACCGCTGGTCGATCATCGATCTGCCCGACGAGAGCCTCCTGGTGCCGGACTTTTCCTCTTCATCCAACGTGTTCACCTTTACCGCCGATGTGGAAGGTGAATTCGCATTTGCGGTGTCCGTGGAATCGTACGGCGAGGACTTAGACGAGCACGTCATGCGGTTCCGTGCCATGGAGGATACATCCATAGTGCCGCGACAGGGGGCAGAGGCACTCACCGAGGCTGCCACCCCTCCACCAGTCGTAGTAACACCGGTACCGATACCACCGGTGACTAAGCAACCTGTGCCGGCGGTGACAATCATGCCGGTGCCCACGCCACAGTCGCCGGCTGCCAAGCCCAAGGCCACCCGGGCCAAGGCCAAACCCCGGCGCAAAGTCGACAAGGACGCCGTCGCTGGTCATTATACCGTCCAGGTGAGCAGCTGGAAAACCGCCAAACAGGCCCAATACATTCGCCAGTCCCTGGTGACTAAGGGCTACGATGCCTATATTCAGCGCGTTTGGCTGGAGAACCGCCAGGAGGTCTGGTGGCGGGTGCGTGTCGGTGATTTCGAATCTATTCAGGCCGCTAAGAAAATGCGTGACGAGCTGTTACCAATCCACACCGCCACCTGGGTGGATAACGTGCGCAAGGAGCACCTGGAGCAGGCCCAGTAGATAGCGGGCACGGGCCTGCCGGTTGGCGAGCCGGCCGATTCTGAGGACAGCGGCTTACCACCCGGGATTGGGCCTCTGGGCCTGGAGGTAAGCGGACAGCCATACCCACCTCTGTTCCGCCAGCTGGCGGAGTTATCACCCTATCGCCGTGGCGAACCCAGCCGGGTCTAAATGGCTATTGTACCCAGCGGAGCGAAGTTTTAATTTCAACGCCCATGAAAATTCTCCTGGGTGATTTACTGGAGGAAAGTGGGTCCCGGTGCTATCAGGAGACGCTTTCGGACCTTGGCCTGGAGGCCCTGGGGGATTCCAGCACGGCGGTCGTAGTCAATCTGGATCGGCGCGAGCAGGGCGAGGACCTATTCCTGAGTGGAAAGGTGTGCACCACGCTCACCTTATCCTGTGACCGCTGTTTGGCTGCAGCCCAACTGCCGGTGGAAGGTAGTCTCGCCCTTTGGCTGCTGGCAGCGGAGCGGCCCGAACTGGACCCTGAGGAGCAGGATCTGATCGTATTGGCGCCCGGTCAGCGCGAAGTGGATATCTCCGGCCTGCTGATCGAGAGCATCAAGCTGGCCATACCGCCCAAAGTGCTCTGTCGAACCGATTGCCGGGGCCTGTGCCCCACCTGTGGCGCCGATTTGAATCAGGGAAAGTGCGGCTGTGATAATATGGAAATAGACGATCGCTGGTCGGCTCTCGTGGAAATCAGGCAAAAATTGGAAGGTAATTAGACTGCCATGGCTCACCCCAAAAGGAAACAATCACGCAGCCGCTCCCGCAAGCGGCGCACCCATTGGAAACTGACTGCGGCGCAGCTCGCCGACTGTGCCCAGTGCGGCCAGCCCAAACTGTCACACCGCGTGTGCCCCAACTGCGGGTACTATGGCGGACGTCCGGTCATTTCGCCACAGCAAACCTAACCGGCCGTCTCAAATGCGTATAGCCCTGGACGCCATGGGCGGTGACCACGGCCCGGAGCAAACCGTCAAAGGGGCAGTGGATTTCCTGCGGGAGGTGGCTGACCGTGACGTGGGCGTCATCCTGGTGGGAGACCGGGCGGCCCTGGAGACGGAGGCCGCTCGCCACAACTACGATTCACACCGGCTGGAGATCAATCACGCCAGCCAATTGGTAGGCCAGGACGAAAAGCCCTCGCGGATCGTTAAAACCAAACCGGATTCATCTCTGGTCCGGGCGGTGCAGCTGGTCAAGGAAGGAACCGCCCAAGGGATAGTCAGTGCCGGGAGCACCGGCGCATTGCTGTCCGCTTCACTATTCCTGCTCGACCGCATCCCCGGCGTGCGGCGGCCGGCCATCTGTACGTGGTTCCCTTCCGCCAAAGGGGGCTTTTTGCTGTGCGACGTGGGCGCCAATGTCAATGTGCGGGCCACGGACTTAGTCCAATTCGCCATCATGGCCCGGGCCTACTGCCAACACCAGTTAAACCATCCTAACCCCCGTATCGGGCTGGTGAATATCGGTACGGAGGCCAGTAAAGGGAATGAGGTGACCGTCAAAGCCTACCAGCTGCTATCGGTCCAGGTAGACAATTTTGTAGGCAACATCGAGGCCCGGGACCTGTTTGAAGGCCACGCCGATGTGGTCGTCTGTGACGGTTTCGTGGGCAACATCCTGCTCAAGTTTACCGAAGGGCTGGTCCAACACCTATACGGCTGGGCCCGGCAGACGGTCCGGCGGCACTGGACCTCGCAATTAGCTCTTCCCCTGCTGAGACCGGCGCTGGTAGATTTGACCCAACAATTGGACTATGCGGAGACTGGCGGATCGCCCTTATTGGGGCTCAATGGGGTCTCCATAGTCAGCCACGGTTTATCCAGCGCAAAAGCCATTAAGAACGCCTTGAAAACCGCACATCGCTGTGTGACGGAGGAGCTGATCAGCAGTATTACCAAGGGGATTACCGACCATCATAACCGTTTTGAGGAGCATAATGCCGTCAAAGAATCGTAGGACCGCCCGGATCAGCGCCGTGGGCAGTTACCTGCCCGAAAAATTACTTACCAACGCCGACCTGGAGCAGATGATGGAGACCAGCGACGAATGGATCCGTAGCCGCACCGGGATTATCGAGCGGCATATCGTCGCCGAGGGCGAAACCAGTTCCGATATGGCCACCCAGGCCGCGCAGCAGATCATGGCCAACCGCGATCTGGATCCGGATGAGATCGACTGCATCATCGTGGCCACCGTGACCCCGGACATGCTGTTCCCGGCCACCGCTTGCCTGGTACAACGCAATCTGGGCGCCGGCCGGGCCTGGGGCTTCGACCTGATGGCGGCTTGTTCCGGGTTCCTCTACGCGTTGGATATCGGGGCCCGGATGGTGGAATCGGGCCAGTATAAATACATACTGATCATCGGGGTGGACGCCATGAGCACCATCATGGATTATGAGGACCGCACAACGTCCATCCTTTTCGGGGACGGCGCCGGAGCGGTATTGCTGGAGCCCTGTGAAGACGGCAGCGAGGGCGTCATTGATTCCGTCCTGCGCAGCGATGGCTCCGGCGGCCAGTACCTGTACATGAAAGCCGGCGGCAGCCTGCACCCCGCCAGCGCCGAAACCGTGGCCAACCGCGAGCATTTCCTACGCCAGGACGGCCGGGTAGTGTACAAGCAGGCGATTAAATGGATGGCCGACGTGAGTTCCGAAGTGGCCAAACGTAACGGGCTATCCGGCCAAGATATCAAGCTGTTCATTCCTCATCAGGCCAATAAGCGCATCGTCGACGCCTGTGCCAAGCGTATGGGGCTCACCGAGGAACAAGTGCTGGTTAACATCGACCGCTACGGCAACACCACCGCCGCCACTATCCCCCTGGGCATGGCCGATGCTGTTCGCGATGGGAGGCTTGTTCAAGGCGATAAGGTGATCATCGCGGCCTTCGGGGCCGGCTTCACCTGGGGCGCTATGTATATCAAGTGGAGCCAGGTCCACTGAGCGGGGCTATATTCCTGTTTCCCGGCCAGGGCAGCCAGACGGTCGGTATGGGCCGTGATCTCTACGAGACATTTCCCATTGCCCGGGACCTATACGATCAGGCGGTGGATATCTTGGGCTTCGACCTGCGACGCATATCATTCGAGGGACCGGAAGAGGAACTCAAGCAAACCCAGATTACCCAGCCGGCCTTGTTCGTGCACAGCGTAGCCCTGGAAATGCTGGCGAGAGAGAGGGGCTTGGAGCCCCAGGCCACGGCCGGCCATAGTCTGGGCGAGTTCTGCGCGGTGGTCTCCGCCCGGGCCCTCGATTTCGCCGACGCCCTGCTGGTGGTGAAGGCCCGGGGCGAGGAAATGGCGTTGGCCGGTGAACGTACCCCCGGCGCCATGGCCGCCCTGCTGGGAGCGGACCCAGGCCAGGTGGACCGCATTTGCTCCGATGCCGCATCAGCCGGCGTGATTGTGCCGGCCAACCTCAACGCCCCCGGCCAGATAGTGCTATCCGGCGATTCGACCGCCATTGATAAAGCCGTGGAAACGGCTAAAAAAATGGGGATTCGGCGGGCTATTAAACTAAATGTTTCCGGAGCGTTTCATTCACCACTGATGGCTCCCGCCCGGCGGGCACTGGCGGCGGCGCTGGACCGGGCCACTTTCCGGGACCCCCAGGTACCGGTGTACCAGAACGTCACGGCTATGGCGACCAGCTCGGCCGGTGAGATCAAGTCCAACCTGCTCAGCCAGCTGGAAAAGCCGGTGCTGTGGGAAGCGACTATCAGGCAAATGTGGGCCGATGGTTTTAGCGAATATCGCGAAGTGGGGGCCGGTAAAATTTTACAGGGGCTTAATCGCAGAATCCTACCGGATGCGGTTACGGCGGGCCTAAGTTCGGCCCTGGATTTGAATCAATTAAATGTTTCAGCTTAAGGATAAAGTGGCGCTGGTCACCGGCGCATCACGGGGTATTGGCCGAGCCATCAGTCTGGCCCTCAGCGCAGCCGGCGCGGCGGTAGCTTTAATCAGCCGCACAAAAGATATGCTGGCAGAGGTCCAGGCGGAAATCACCCGCCGGGGAGGCCGCGCCGAGGTGTATCCCTGTGATATCCAGGACGCGGTGAAAGTGGCCGAGACGGTCAAGGCAGTAGCGCTGGAGATGGGTGGTTTGCATATCCTGGTGAACAATGCCGGCGTGACCCGGGACAGCTTGATAATGCGGATGAGTGCCGCTGATTGGGCGGCCCCGCTGAATACCAACCTCACCGGCGCCTTCAACTGCCTCAAGGCTGTGACACGGCCGATGATGAAACAGCGCTGGGGCCGAATCATCAATATCACGTCGGTGGTCGGTGTGACCGGTAATGCCGGCCAGGCTAACTATGCCGCCTCCAAGGCCGGGCTGATTGGCCTGACCAAGTCGGCGGCTAAGGAACTGGCTAGCAGGGGCATCACTGTGAACGCTGTCGCCCCGGGCTACATTACTACCGATATGACTGCCGGCCTGACCGAAGAAATAAAACTTAAAATGACCGAGTCCATCCCTCTCGGTCGACTGGGTACGCCCGATGATATCGCTCCCGCAGTGGTCTTCCTGGCCAGCGAGGAAGCGGGCTATATCTCCGGACAGACCCTGTTAGTTGATGGTGGGATGGTAATGTAATGGAGGAAACGAATGTCTGACATAACCACAAAAATTTATGAGTTGATCGCCGATAAACTGGGTGTGGAACTCTCGAAGATCAGCAAGGACGCCAAGTTCGTAGAGGACCTGGGCGCCGATTCTCTGGACACAGTGGAGCTGATTATGCAACTCGAAGATGAATTCAACCTGGAAATTCCCGACGAAGAGGCCGAGAAATTGACCACCGTCGGCCTGGTTATCGACTACATCAGCAGCCACACCTCCTAAACACCTAATTGGACTAATTGCCATGAGACGCATTGTAGTCACCGGCATGGGCGCCGTAACCCCTATCGGCAACACAGTGGCGGAGTACGAGGACGGCCTTTATTCGGGGCGTAACGGCATCGAGCCGATCACGCACTTCGATACCAGCGAATTCACCTGCCGCCTGGCGGGCGAGATCAAGGGTCTTGACCCCACCACCGTGGTGGACCGTAAAGACATGACGAGAATGGACCAGTTCACCGTGCTGGCAATGGTGGCGGCGGATGAAGCGCTGGCTCAGTCCCGCCTTTTGGAGAACGTCGACCTCGACCGGGTGGGCGTGATAATCGGCACCGGGACCGGCGGCATGGGCACCTTCGAGGAACAGCATGCCCGGTTGCTTAAAGGGGGACCGCGCCGGGTCAGTCCCTTCTTCGTGCCCATGTTGATTTCCGATATTGCAGCCGGGCAGGTTTCCATCCGCTACGGTTTGAAGGGCCCCAATTACTGCGTAATCTCAGCCTGCGCCACCGCCAGTACCGCCATCGGCGATGCTTTCCGGATGCTGAAGTATGGTGATGCCGAAGCGATCGTGGCCGGGGGAACTGAAGCCTCTATCCTGCCGATGGCCATCGCCGGGTTCGCCAACATGCGGGCCCTGTCGCGCAATCCGGATCCGGCAACCGCCTGCCGCCCGTTCGACAGTGAGCGCGACGGCTTCGTTATGGGCGAGGGAGCAGGCATGCTTATCCTGGAGGAATTGGAGCACGCCCTCCGGAGGGAGGCCCCGATCCTGGCAGAGCTGGTAGGCTATGGCGCCACCGCTGATGCCTTCCACATCACCGCCCCGGCCGAGGGTGGCGAAGGGGCCGTGCGAGCCATGCGGATAGCCATCAAGGATGGGAATGCCCAGCCCGAAGAGGTGGGTTATATCAACGCCCATGGCACCTCCACTCAAGCTAACGACAAAAATGAGACCCAGGCCATCAAGACAGTCTTCGGGGCCCACGCCCAAGACCTGATCGTCAGCTCCACTAAGTCGATGACCGGGCATCTGCTGGGCGCGGCCGGGGCCATCGAAGCCATCGCCTGCATATTCGCGCTGCGCCGGCAGGAGATCCCACCGACCATCAATTTCCAGACGCCGGACCCGGAATGCGACCTGAATTATTCGCCCAATACCGCCACCAAACACACCTTCGAGTACGCCCTGTCCAATACCTTCGGTTTCGGGGGGCATAACGCTGTGCTGTTGATGCGGCGTTACGACCACTCCTGAGCCGTGGCACTCCCGGCGTGGTTGCGACGCCT
>JACZSB010000456.1:516-2145 GCA_022574435.1 Fidelibacterota bacterium | reverse complement strand
AGCTGGCGAACCAGCACTCCAAGAAACTCGTAAACAGGACTCCGTAAAAGCTTCCGCCGAGGATATAGGGAAGGCCGCCCAAGCAAAACCGGTGGCTGCACAGGAAACCCTCAACAAAACTGAAAGTAAGGCCCGGGAGACCACTACCACTGCGGCGGCGATAAAAAAGGAATCGCGGCCCACGCTTGGGAAAACCGGCCTGGAAGACCTCCTGCCGGTCGGCGGCCAACTGGGCAACCGGGCTCCGGAGTTCACGGGCCTCACCAACTGGATCAACTCGGAATCATTGACCATGGAGGGCCTGCAGGGCCAAGTGGTGCTGGTCGAATTTTGGACCTACACCTGCATCAATTGCATCAACACCATGCCCGCCCTGAAGAAATGGCATGCCAAGTATGCCGATGCCGGACTGGTTATTGTTGGGGTCCACTCGCCGGAGTTTGCTTTCGAACGCGACTATGACAACGTGGTCGAGCACACCATCAAGTACGGCCTAGAGTACCCTGTCGCTCAAGACAACGACTTCGCCACCTGGAAAGCCTTCAACAACCGCTACTGGCCCGCGGAGTATCTGATAGACCAGCACGGCGTCATACGTTACCGGCACTTCGGTGAGGGCGCTTACGCCGAGACCGAGAATCTGATCCGAAAGCTGCTTGAGGAGACCGGCGCCGACCTGTCGGCAATAGGTTGACCGCGCCGTCTTCCCTGGGTATCCGGAGGGGCGACCGGATTAGCTGGGGAATTCCGGGGTGTATCCCGCTAAGGTATTGCCGGGACTCCCTTTCCGAGTGGTATCATCTGGCCTAAGGAGGGGTTAGGCTATGACACCCTGGATTGAACGCGCCAAAAGCAGCGGACTGCCGATATGGCTGGCATTGTTCACCACATTGATTCTCATTACCCTGATCCTAGTTGCCTTCTTGGACATGAGTACAGGACTGCTGATCTTCATAGTGGTGGGTGCGGTGGTAATAGGGGTAAGTGGGATATTCGTGCTGCTGAAACTGTTGCGCTGATGCTGGTTTACCACCGCCGCGTTGCCTGGAACCCGGTACTCGGTCAACTTTATTATGATCTCATTCTGAGGGAGCAGAGCGACAGACGAATCGCCCTCCGAAGGTGAGACCATTCACGGAGTTTATCCTGAGCATAGCCGAAGGGTTCAGAGTGACAACACCATGTTTTGGCTGATTGAGTATTAGCTGGCGGAGAGAGTGGGATTCGAACCCACGATACCCGGAGGTATACCGGTTTTCGAGACCGGCGCTTTCGTCCGCTCAGCCATCTCTCCGTTCTGCCATTCTATATCTAAAAAAGCGCTTTTCCTATCGGTCCTCACCCCGGAAACCCGCCATCTCCATCCAATTGGGAATCTCCGGCGGGGTCTGTTGCCGCTAATCCTTCCGGAACTTGGCGATGAACCCGTCAATCCCGTCCACGCATCGACGCTTGAAGCCGTGGATCTGTTGGAGGTTAGGAGCTCCAATTGGCTTGTAAGGTCTACCAGAGCGGCCCGCTCCTTCCAGCCAACCAGCAAGCTCATCCCTCCCGCTCGAAGGCCGGATTCTATCAGGCCGTGATACCGGGCGCCGGTGTGCCGAAGAAGATTTCCAATGTCCATGTAAG
>JACZSB010000456.1:0-506 GCA_022574435.1 Fidelibacterota bacterium | reverse complement strand
GTACTCCCGGTCGAGGATACCGCTAACAGCTCCGTTTAGAACAAGCTTATTGGTGGGGTTGAAGTCCCCGTGGACCAAGCTGTGTTCGGTCTCCAGTTCCGCCAAGCGGTGGCTTTCCCGTGATTTAATATTCTGTACAGCCTCCACCGCCTCCCGCCCGGTCCAAAAAGACCGCGCCAATTCCTCTACTAGCTGAAACTGTCCATTGGATACAGTAACCAAATGTCCTAGAGCCAATGTGGTCTTCTCCGAACCCCCCAGGCATCACCGGTCAAAGTGATTGATTCGCCTCAATCATGGCCCGGTTTTGATCAGCAACATGAACATTATAAGTTCCTCGACGGTCTTTCGGGTCAGCTTGACTGCGGCTTTTACTCTGAAATATACTTGCCCAGTCAGCGGCCCAGATTGACCACTCTTAATTTCGGAATCCACTAGGGTTGCGGTAAAAGGATATCGATGAAGCATAACCTGAAAGCAATCTCCGTTATCACGCTGGTTTTCCT
>JACZSB010000096.1 GCA_022574435.1 Fidelibacterota bacterium | reverse complement strand
CGCCGGGACCGGAGACAATATCTCGGCGGCTGACATGTTGGCTACTTACGACTCCATCTGGACCTACCTGGCGACCACCCCCACCGGTAATGACGGGACAGCCACTGTGACAATCGCCGCCCTGGATTATGCCGATAACATAGCCTTAGTGGTCACCGGGGATGATGCCTTGGTAGTTGACAATACACCCCCCACGATTACTACTGCGGCACCACTCGATAGTGCCTTCGTGGCCCATACGCAGGTAGCCTATGCATTGAGCGAGACCGTCGATTCTGGCCAGGTAACCTGGACCCGGGAAAGTGGGCCTGCTGATGGCGCCTCCCCGCACATCCAGCTCTTGACTGCTGCTGAACGGGCTATTGGCTCGCATACCGGGGAGCTGGTCAACGCACCGCCGCTGGTTCAAGGTGCTACCTACATGCTGGAGTTCCTTGTGTTTGATGCTGCCGGTAATGCCGACACTGTCCTGACGCAGAGCGTTACCTATGATACATTACCGCCGGCTGCGATCCTTACCTACAGCGACTCCCTGGCGAAGGAAGGTGACACAGTCATTGTGACAGTCACTTTTGATGAACCTGCGGCGGCTACCCCGCAGATCGGCCTGGCATATGCGGTCAACACAATACCTGCTACTGATATGACCGCTACCGGAGATGCAGCCGTCTGGACACACGACGTGGTGGTGCTGGCCGGGAATGATGGCTACGTGACCGTATCGGTAACCGGTAGTGATGCCGCTGGTAACGCGCTCGACGCGGACAGCCTAACGAATACAACAGTTTTACTAGTGGATAACACCGTTCCGGGTTACGTGCTCTCATATACCGATTCATTGGTCAAGGCGGCGGATGTAACTACGATTACAGCCCGGTTCACGGAGCCGGTGCAGGCTACGCCCACCATCTCCATTAATTTCGCCGGGACCGGAGACGATATCTCGGCGGCTGACATGTTGGCTACTTACGACTCCATCTGGACCTACCTGGCGACCACCCCCACCGGCAATGACGGGACAGCCACTGTGACAATCGCTGCCCTGGATTATGCCGATAACATAGCCGTAGTAGTCACCGGGGATGATGCCTTGGTAGTTGACAATACACCCCCCACGATTACTACTGCGGCGCCACTCGATAGTGCCTATGTGGCCCACACACTGGTTACTTATGTCCTCGGCGAAGCCATCGATTCGGGGCAGGTAACCTGGACCTGGGAGAGCGGGCCTCCCGATGTCACACCCCACGTACAGCTGTTGACGGCATCAGAATTGACATTCGGTTCACACAGCGGTGAGCTGACCAATGCACCTACCCTTGTCCAAGGTGCGGCTTACACGTTGGAATTCCTGGCGCTGGATGCCGCGGGGAACGCCGAAACCGTCCAGACTCAGAGCGTCACTTTTGATACAATCCCGCCGGCCGTGGTGCTGACCTATAGCGACACCCTGGCCGCTGAAGGGGATCTAGTGGTAATCACCGCCACTTTCAACGAGCCCACCCTGGTCACACCTCAAATCGCACTTGCCTACCAGGCTACCAGCGTGACGGCGACGGCCATGACCACTACCGTCGATGACACAATATTTACCTATAATGCGATCATCCCAACGGTGAATGATAACGATGGAATAGTAACCATCACCATCACGGCGGATGACCGGGCGGGGAATGGCCTAGTCGCCGACAGCACTGCCAACGACCTGACCTTGACCATTGATGACACGCCGCCGGGATACGTCCTGGTCTATTCCGACTCCCTGGTGAAGCAGGGCGACCCTCTGATCATCACGGCCACTTTCACCGAGTCGGCCGCGTCCACGCCCGGGCCGGTGATTTCCATCGATTATGCCGGCCCCGGAGCGCCCGATACCGCCTCAATGACTAGGGGTGTGGCCGACACAATCTGGTCATACACGACTACCGCACCGGACAGCAACGACGGTTTTGCCATTGTCACCATTACCGGCACTGACTTAGCGGAAAACGCCATGGTGCCCATATCAGGCAGCACCAATACTTTACTGGTTGACAATACACCCCCCACGATTACTACTGCGGCACCACTCGATAGTGCCTTCGTGGCCCATACGCAGGTGACCTATACGCTGAGCGAAACCATCGATTCCGGGCAGGTAACCTGGACCTGGGAGAACGGGCCCCCCGATGGTGCCTCTCCGCACGTACAGCCACTGGCCACTGCGGAACTTACCGTCGGTTCACACTCCGGGGAACTGGCCAACGCTCCAGCACTAGTTCAGGGAGTGATTTACACACTGGAGTTCCTGGCGCTGGATGCCGCGGGGAACGCCGACACCGTCCAGACTCAGAGCGTCACCTACGATACACTGCCGCCGGCAGTGGTTCTGACCTACAATGACACCCTGGCGGCCAAGGGTGACACAGTAATAATCACGGCCACCTTCACGGAGGTGACCTTAGCCACACCTCAAATCGCCTTTGCCTACCAGGCTACCAGTGTAACGGCTACGGCCATGACTGCCACCGCCGATGACACCATCTTTACGTATAATGCGATCATCCCTTTAGTGGACGGTAACGATGGGACTGTGACCGTGACCATCACAGCACAAGACCGGGCAGGGAACGCATTGGTCGCCGACAGCACCGCCAACGATACCAGCCTGACTATCGATGACACGCCGCCGGGGTACGTGCTGGCCTATTCCGATTCCCTGGTGAAGCAGGGCGACCCCTTGATCATCACGGCTACCCTAACCGAACCGGCCAAGTCCACGCCGCTGATTTCCCTTAACTATGCCGACACCAGCATCGACAGCGTGGCCATGACCATCGGTGTCGTCGATACCATCTGGACCTACGAAACCACCGCACCGGACAGCAACGACGGTTTTGCCATTGTCACCATTGCCGGCACGGACCTGGCGGAAAACACCATGGTGCCTATTTCGGGGAGCACCAATACTCTCAAGGTTGATAATACCCCGCCCACCATTACGCCGTCGTCACCGGTAGACAGCGGTTTTGTGCGCTCCACGGCGGTGACTTACACATTGGACGAGAGCGTGGATTCGGGGCAGGTGACCTGGACCCGGGAGAGCGGGCCTGTCGATGTTGCCTCCCCGCACGTACAGCTACTGGCCACTGCGGAACGAGCCATCGGCTCCCACGCCGGTGTGCTGACCAATGCCCCGGTGCTGGTGCAGGCGGCGCTCTATTCGCTCCAATTCCTGGTGTTCGACGAGGCCGGGAACCCCGACACCGCCATCGTGCAGAGCGTTATGTACGACACGCTGGCCCCGGATATTGCTAATGCCGAACTGTTGGACAGCTTGGACACCAAGGATATCGACTCCACCCAATCGACCACCTCTCTGGCCGGTAGATTCTCCGGCTTCACCGACGCCGCCGCCGGTATCGCCATATACGAATATGCCATCGGATCCACTCAAGGCGACACCGACTTGGTGGGCTGGACCAGTACCGCCAGCGACACTACTGATACCACCAATACCACTTTCACGGCCACCGGCCTATCACTGGAATTGAAGGCTTGGTACTACCTGATGGGGCGGGCCACCGATCAGGCCGGTAATGTGTCGGACACAGTGTTCAGTGATGGCATACGGATCATCTCCCGACCGGCGCCGACCATAGCGGTGGTGCAGAACAGCGCCTTGCCGGCCTATGTGCAGATTTTTATAACCGATACCCTGGGCATGGCCAACAGTTTCACCGTCAAGGCCGACAGCGTGACCATCAGCGATAGCCGGATCGACACCTTTACTTATTCTTACCTGGCCAATCATAAACTGTTAGCGGCCGGTACCCTGGATTTGGAAGTGACCGGGCACAGCGCCGCCGGTGATTCCACCGTGAGTACCAGCCTTGAAATTGCGTTGGCCAAGGGGGGGCATTCGTGGTCGGCCAGCAGCTTGGACCGGCGGTTCTTAGTCCAGGGATCGGCCGCTGCGGTTGCGAGCGATCTATTCCTGGTAGTGGTGGATTCCAGCGCCTTTTTGTCCAGTGAACGGGGATGGGGTTCCTATCGTCTGGCCTACAGCGGGCTGGAATTTGCTGTGCCGGTGAAGGTGCTGATGCAGTCCCCGCGGGCGGATCCTCTGCTGGCCAAGGGGAAAAATGTTCAGGCCGTATACCGGCTGCTACCAGGTGGCGGCTGGGAGGAGCTGCCCACGGTGGACGAGGGCAATATGGTTATGGCCTGGAGCAAGCGGGCGGGCAATTTCCGGCTGGGTCCCCGGACGATCTTTGTGCCTCAGACCACCAGTCTACACCATAATTATCCCAACCCGTTTAATCCCAGCACCAGGATCGTTTTTGACCTGGGCTTTCAGGAGGGTCCCGAACAACGGGCCTCGGTGATAATCTATAACCTGCTGGGGCAGGAAGTGCGCACGCTTTATAGCGGGGTGGCTCAGGCGGGGCGCTACGAACTGCTCTGGCGGGGGATCGATCAGCGGGGCGCGGCCGTGGCCAGTGGAGTTTATTTCGTGCGCTTAATGACCGGAGCGGGCCATGTGGAAGTCAAGAAAATGCTGTTGGTGAGGTGAGCCCATGAATCACAGCAAACATAAGGTATTGCTATGGAGTGTGGGCCTGTTATGGGCGGTAACCTTTGGTTGCCGGGAACAAATAGTACCTGAATCGCCGGATTTCGTTGAATACGGCTGGGAATTGATGGCCGAGCTGGACTATCGGGGGGCCATTCCACACTTCGAGGATGGTAAAGGGCCGGAATTTTATTACGCCGATGCCTGGAATGGCCTGGGATGGGCCTACGCCAAGTTGGGTATTGCCGATACCAGCGCCGACCATTTCATTATCGCCGTCGGCAAGGACGATACCACTGTGGTGCGGACCGAAATCCTGGCGGGACTGGCATTCTCTAAACTAGCCCTGGGGGAGTTCGAAGATGCGGTCACCAATGGCATGGCAGCGCTTGATCGAACCCCTAGTTGGATTTTTAGGCACGATACTAACATATACTTTGACCACCTGACGCTGTTGATTGCCACCGGCTATTACGGTTGGGGGAAGTTTGATTCTTCGCTGGTTTGGGTGAAGGAGCTCGACTCGACCTTCGATACCGACTTGACCACCCTGCAGGGACGCTATGATCTGGCGGCCAAGTTGGAGGAAATACGCCAAAGCATCTAAAGCCGACCGGTAATTATTTTGCCACGATCCCTCCGTTCCAATCCGCAAGCGTAGAAAATAATAGGTGTCCAGGTTCGTAAACGCCTAGCTTTAGGCCCCATGTCCAGCACCATGATCATAGCTCCGGAGGCCAGCCCGGACGGGTCGGTTTATTTTGCCAAGAACAGCAACCGCCCGCCCGGTGAATGCCAGCTGGTGGTGACGCTGCCACCGGTGGAAGGCGATGCCGAATCGGTGCTGCACTGCACCCACATCACCATCGTCCAGGAGCGACGGCGGTATGGGGTAGTGCTCAGCAAGCCGTGGTGGGCCTGGGGTGGCGAGATGGGCGCCAATGACCAGGGCGTGGTTATCGGCTGCGAGCCGTTGAATACCCGCGACCATGAAAGCGTAGCAGGTCTGATCGGGATGGACCTGGTCCGTTTGGGTCTGGAACGGGGCCGCAATGCCCGGGAGGCGCTGGAAGTGATCACCTCGCTGTTGCAGATACACGGCCAGGGAGGCTACGCCGGGGTACCCGATGTGCCGCTGGGCCGCGACAGCGGTTTTCTAATCGCAGATGCCAAGGAAGTGTGGCAGCTGGAGACGGCCGGCCGGCATTGGGTAGCGCGGCGGATTACAACCGTGGCGGCTTTGTCCAGCGATATAACCATCGGCGACCAGTTCGACCGGTATTCCTACGCCTGTCCCGAATATGCCCGGCACCAGGGCTGGCTGGGTGCAGGGGAAGAGCTGGACTTCCGGCGCTGTTTCGGGTTGCGCGGCCGGCCACTTAGCAATGATAGCAGGCAATTGTCGGTATTGCTGACTGCGTTGCATGAGGTGGATAAGCGGGCGCCACTGCTGGAGATGATGCGGTTGGTACGCCGACGGGCCGGCAACCACCCTCGCCAGCGCTCGCGGCGGGACGTGGCCCGGCACTCGGGCCGAAGGTATCAACTCCAGACCACCGGCACCATGGTGGCCTGTCTGACGTCCTCCCGGCAGGATTTTTTCTTTACCGCCGCCGCCGCCCCGGACCTGGCGGTGTTCAAGCCGATCCATTTTGGCCAGTCGCTGGAGAACGACCTGGACGGTGAAGATCTGGCACACTATTACGATGGCAGCCTGTGGTGGCGCCAGGAAATGTTCCATCGGGCCTTAATGCTAGCCGGCCGCATCGATGATAAATACTTACAAGAGCGTGATGAGCTGGAGAGGGAGATTGTTTTGGAAGTCCTGGGCCACAAAGGCAAGGCTTTGACCGATCTGCGCTGGCACCTTCAGCAACGTATATTGATATGGGAACGGGAATGGCGCGAGAAGATTACAGCCCGCGGGACCGGCCGGCTGACCCTGCGACCGTTCTCGCTGTTCTGGAAACGTCAGAACCGCCGGGACGGACTGAAATTACCGGGTCCGGCCGGTGCATGATCTAACGGTCATAGGAGGTGGCGTGATCGGTTTGGCGGTGGCTCGCCACTTCCAGGTCGCCGCCGGCTGGCAGTGCCTGGTGGTGGAGCGGGAAGCCAGCTGTGGGTTGGGCATCAGCGCCCGTAACAGTGAGGTGCTGCACGCCGGTTTCTACTATCCACCCGGCTCGCTCAAAGCGCGATTGTGTGTCGAGGGGAGAGCACAGCTGGTGGCCTATCTGCAAGCCAATGACCTGCCGCTGAATCTGTGCGCTTCTCCGTGGGTTGGCCTTGGTTCGCTCATTGAGGACCGGTACCAGGTGTCCTACGGACCGGTTCTCGGCTTCGGGTCTTACTGGCCCTTGCTTCTCCTGAGCGCCGTGGTTACGTTGGCCTCGGTCCTTCTGGCGCGACGCCGCCTTAGACATCGCCGCTCGCCTGCGAACCTCGTCTGGTGGGTGGTGGTAGTTGCGCTACTCAGTTGGCCAGGGTACCTGTTATGCCTGATCACGACACGCCTCCCGAAACACGTCAGATGCCCCGATTGTAGTCGTCCTCGTCCACCCGAAACAGCGACATAAGTCGCCGCGTGTCTCGAATACACGGTGCAGGGTAGAGTAGCGCTGAATCGGAGGAGGAAGGATGGTCTCGAAACCCCAGGACGGGTCCTCGGACGAGGTCGCGGAATTCAAGCAGAATAAGGGGCGCGGACGCCTCCGCCTGGGTATTCTGGTCCTGGCGCTGCTTGCACTCACTGCCTATGGGGCCGTGACGGACAGCTTCGAGATGCCGCCGAAGAGGGCAGGGCACGAAGCGCCAGAAGATCGGAAGCCCCCCACCCTTCTGGACTTTAAGCTCTCGCATTTGCCGGCCGCGGCGGCCCCTCATAACGGCTTTGACCTCTCGAACGCGACCATCCCGACCGGTGAAATCCTGCGGGGCGGGCCCCCTCGCGACGGCATTCCGGCCATCGACGAACCAAAATTCTTGCCTGTATCGAAGGCGCACTTTCTTCGCGATAAGGACCAGGTGCTCGGTTTTGTCGAGAAGGGGGAGGCGCGGGCTTATCCCCTGCGCATCCTGGTACAGCACGAGATCGTCAACGATACAATAGAAGGAGAGCGTATTCTTGTTACATACTGCCCTTTGTGTCTCACCGGATTTATATTCGATCCCCTCGTAAAAGGAGAACGGGTTGAATTCGGCACTTCGGGCAAACTTTGGAAATCAAATCTTGTGATGTATGACCGAAAGACCGAAAGCCTATGGTCTCAAGTTCTGGGAGAAGCAGTACTTGGAGAAATGACAGGCACCAAACTAAAAGTATTGCCATCGGATCAGATGCGCTACGGCACCTGGAAAAAATTCCATCCCGACGGAGAAGTGCTCTCCCGTGATACCGGCGCTTTCCGCACCTACGGCTCAAGTCCTTACGGTGATTATTTTTCTGTAACAAACCTCTCTCTTTCGTTGGTGAATCCGACCGATACCCGACTCCCCAATGACGCGTTTGTCTTTGGTATTGTAATTAATGAAAAGGCAAAGGCCTATTATACCGAAGCTGTAAAAGAAAAGGGTACTGTGGAGGATACTTTCGAGGATACGAATATTGTGCTCCGCTATAATAAAGAGCTGGAGATAGTAAGAATGTTTAAAAAATTACCGGATGGGCAGGAGGAACGCATAAATCCCTTTTCCTCTTTCTGGTTTAGTTGGACTGCAGCTCATCCTGATACGGAATTGTATCCATAAAGCATTCCATGTAAATTTTCGGAGGATAAACGGAGATATTTAACAAAGGTCGTTTAATATTTAATTTTAATTTCATATAAAACTATGGCTGAAGAAAAATGCATGGCTTGCGAGTGTCCCTGCGATGAACATAAGGAACACGCGCATGAGTGCGTGGCCTGCAAATGTCCCTGTGATGAGCACACGAAGCACACGCACGGCGAGTAATTTTTGGGCCCGGGCTCTCTTTCCGGAGGGCTCGGGTCAAACCGCTTATATTTTATGATCAAAATAATTTCAATCCTTCTTAGCATTAT
>JACZSB010000455.1 GCA_022574435.1 Fidelibacterota bacterium | reverse complement strand
GTATCCTGGGAAAACGATACCCGCCCACCCACGGGGAAAATCGCCAGGTAAGGTTCGGCATAGGTCAGGCCCAGTTGCTGGGTGGCGGTGCTCAGCCGGCGCAGCTCGACCCGCAGGTAGCGCAATGAACCCAACAAGTTGGGCAGTTCCAGCGACAATTCCCCCACCCACTGCCCCTTGCCGCCACCGGCGTTCTCATAGGCTCCCAAAACCTGGATGCGGGCAGTAGATATGTCATTCAACTGGTATAGCACCCCATAGCCCCGATCTGCACCGGTAGAGGTGCTGAAGTACGATTTTCGCTGGACAACGTAGCCGGCCCGGCCGTTGCTGGTTAAATGGGCCTGCCGGATGGGATCAACAGTCCGCAGCAGTCGCTCCAGGCCTCGGATTGCCCGGCCGGATGTATCGGCGACAATCAACGTGTCGGCCGGAGGCACAGACCGCTGGGCGGAGCCGAACTTCCAGATAGTTTCACTACCGTCGGCGCCGTCGTGAGTCCGGCCTTCCAGAACAAAGACCAGGCCCAGGCGGCCTTGAGCAGCCTTGCGGGCCAGCTCGCGGTCGAGAATGGGTTTTACGGCGGCCCCGCTGGCGGCATTCAGGGTGGTGTCGGGCAGGACCAACCTGATCTGCCGGGCGCTGGAGGGGCTCGCCAGGCTTAACACCAACACCAGGGCTGTGATCGACTTCAAAATCGGCTCCTGAGTTCCAGGTTAACGCTCATAAAGTTGGGCCGTCCGGGGGCCTGCCGGGACAACGCCGAGAGAGACAATAGCAGGTTGCGCGACAGGTGCAGTTGTCCGCTGAGACGGATGTTAGCGGACCAGCCCCGGGGAAATCCCTCGGACAGCAGATAGGGCAGGGCCGTCTCGCCGGGGGCGGTCACCCGCAGGCGTTCGGCGTCCACCCGCAACCGGCCCTGGCGGCCTAATTTCCGTTGCATCCCGACACCCAATACCGCGGTGCGCACCGTCAGGCCGCCTAGAGCGCGGTCGGCCTCCTGCATCCAGCGACCATTGATGGTCAAGGTGGTCTTACGGGAGAGGGTGGCGGCCAGGGTACCGGTAGCGCGGCCCCGGATGATTTTGTGGTTGCGTAGCGAATTTACCAGCGATTGTTGATAATCACGGCCATATTCCAGATGCCCTTCCAGGTTTAGCGGCCAGTTTCCACTGCCAATCCGTGAAAAAAGCCCCAGGTTGGCGGTCTGTTGGCGGCGGGACTCACCAATCTGTCCGCTGGTAGTGGTGGCAGCCAATTCATCGCGGGAGACGCGGTTTCGCCGGCTAAGCTGCAATGTGTAGCGCGGCGCCGATCTTTGGGCCTGAAGTGCCAGATCGAGCCGCAGGGTGGATTGGAAGCGTGAGGTGGCCGGATCGGAGAGGCTGGGCATATAGTAGGTTGATAACCGGTGCCGGCGGGCTTGCCATTCCAGCCGGCCGTGGAGATTGAGCCGGGCCTCACGTCGCCCCCGGAACCAATCGACCGGCAGATTAATTTTGTTCAGGTCCACCTGGCTGCGCAAGCGCGCCTGGACGGAATTCACCGGCTGGAGTTCCCCCGCCGGAATCACATAGCGCACGAAGGGTCCCGTTTCGTCAGGCACATAGTTATCGTAAACCGGGTCGTAGCGGTATTGGCCCAGGCCGGCAGCCACGGAATCGTATACCACCGCCTTGGTCTCGGCCACACTGCGATCGAGCCGGTAACGCAGATCGAGCCACCAGGGCCGGTTTCTGGGTCGATGAGCCAGGGCAAAATCACCCATGAAATACGAGAGGTCCTCCCGATTATCGCTGAACAGTTTATCATTCAACGAGATGCTGGTCTCCAGACGAGTATCCGGTCCCGGCCGGCGGGACCACGACAGCCGCCAGAACCGGGCTAGTGAGGTGGGGCCTGAGCGGTATACTTCCCGGCGTTGCTCCCGGTTCAGCCCTAAGGTGGTGCCCCGGCCAAAGATAGCCAGCAGACCGGCGCTGAGCTGCTCGATCCGGTAACCGCTGGTATCGTTCAGGGCCCTGTTTTCGGTCTCGAACCCCACCGTGGGCTGCAACCACTTATATTTATACCTCAAGTCGCCCGTGCTGCGGTTCCAGTAACGGTTACCGGCCTGGCGGCTCAGGAAGGTCTGCTGGAACCGGCCGGTGGCCGGTCCCTGGCCAGCCTGCTCCA
>JACZSB010000454.1 GCA_022574435.1 Fidelibacterota bacterium | reverse complement strand
TGCTTGGACGCAAGTCTCCAATGTGGGAGATTTATCCACTTTTCCCTCGCTCTCAGGCCTTCGAGCAAGCTGAGATCGAACGAATAAAAACGGCAAGGCTTGGTTTTGCTTTGGTTCTCGATCGGCCGCTCGACGGGCGCGGTGAATTGCGATTCCGGAACACTCATCCGTTAACCTATCAATATATCCTGGATCACTTTGAGCGACTTCCTGATATGCCGAATCCTGCTTATCAGGCTTATCGGCGAAAAAAGAATACACCATGAAGAAAGTTGCCATTCTCCAATCCAACTATATTCCTTGGAAAGGGTATTTCGGCATGATTGCCGCCGTGGATGAGTTCATCCTCTACGACGACATGCAGTACACGCGGCGAGATTGGCGAAACCGCAATCAGATTAAAACGCCACAGGGGTTGAATTGGCTGACGGTTCCGGTGAAAGCGAAGGGAAAATATTATCAAAAAATCAGAGAAACCGAGATTGACGGTGCTGACTGGCAAGCGTCACACTGGAGGACGCTGACACAGAACTATCGCCGGGCGCCATATTTTGACGAGATCGACTCGTTACAGGGCGACTACCGCATGGAGCTGGCCCTGTCCGGGTCCTTCGGCCGGCTCATCCGGGACGGCTGGGTAGGGGTACAGGATGGCCGGGCCGAGCTGTTCATGATGGAAAATCCCATCACATCCATTACTGGCCGGGCTGTCATTGAGGCCAACCAGTTGCGGGTGCTGAACATGACTGGTAAGACCCCCAAGCCGAGCACCACCGGCGTGATTGGACAGGTGGGGGCGTTTTTCAGCCGCATCGGCGGTCAGGGAAACCGGGATGAATCCCATATTGAAGTCAGCGGAACTATGGATATGACCGAGTTTTTCCATCCCGGCTTCAATCTGCAAATGACCGGCAGCAAGGTCTATTTTGCCACGCCACTTCGTGAGATTGAAGCGGTTGGCAATGCTTCCTTCAGTGTGGTGGGCAAGGATACGATCCACATCGATGGTCAGTTCATCCCCGATCCGGGAGCCCTCGTGTTTGCCGCCGAGATCATCGGACCCAGGCCGTACGATGTGCCGGAGCCTGATGGCGGCGTGCTGATTATGCACAATATCAATATCCCTTTCTATGGCGGCGCGCTGGTAAAAAACAGTGAAGTGGATGCCGAAGTGGAGGGCGAGATTACCCTCACCGCCACCGGAAGTGAGGATTTTCGCTTTGCCGGCAACGTGGAGCTGGTCCAGGGAACCTTTGACTACAACGGCTACAATTTCGACATTATCGAGGGTTCGGTGCTACTCGATCCATCAGAGTTCAATCCCCAGTTCTACATCCGCGCCGTGACCGAGGTGGAACTGCCGGCCAGGACCGATTTCAATTCAACCGGGCCGCCGGAACTGGAGCTCACCGAAATCACGCTGACCATGTCAGGCAAACTGGACGAGCCCAATCTGCTGCTCGAGTCCAACTCCACGGCCTACACCCAGAGCGATCTGCTGCAGCTGCTGGCCCTGGGAGACGCCTCTCTGGCGATCCCAGATGCGGTAGTCACGGCTGGCCGCAGCGTGAGCAATCTCATTCTCAGGGAGCTCCAGCGCGATGCCCAGAAAACCGTCGGCCTGGACCGGCTGCGAATTCTCACTGGCGGCTCCCGGACCACCCTCCCGGGGCAGTCGGGCATCAGGGTCAGCCTGGGTAAGCGGCTCTCACCCAGACTGTACGTCGGCATACAGGCCGATCCGACCCTCAGTTTCAATCAATATCAGTACCGGGTAGCCTACCGCCTGAACCGGACCATGTCCCTGGAAGGCTCGCTCGATCCGAACGGCCTATACCAGATACACTACCGGATCAAGTACCGGTATTGATCTAAACACGAACCGCAGCATGATATCCCGCCGATGGGCGGTCTGGCCACTGCTGGCACTATACCTGCTCAGCCCACCGTTGTCGGGACAGTCCGACAATCTGCCCATGGAAATTATCACTCTGGCCGGAAACAGCACCTTTCCGGAGTCCCAGTTGCGCTCGCTGATGAAACTGCAGGCCAGCAGTCTGTTCCGGCGACACCCGTTCAGCCGCCGGGCGTTGCGCATTGATGCCATAACCCTGCGGACATTTTATTACAGCCAGGGATTCCTCGAGGCAGTGGTCGCCGACTCCTTCGCCGTTAACAGTAAGCG
>JACZSB010000095.1 GCA_022574435.1 Fidelibacterota bacterium | reverse complement strand
CCCGTTCGGTCATGGTATGCCAGTCGATATTGGCCGCACCAACTTTCCCGGCAGTCACGTTAAGAGATTCGAGAAAAAGCGTGTCTACACCATGGTATTGTGGGATTCCGGTAATTTCACTGAGTTTTTCGAGGATGGATTCAATTTTCTCAACTGATGATTTATCACGGGGTTTAATATTGATAAATCCGAGCAGTTCATCTAATGATTCGCTATCGTATGAATTCAGGGTTTCGTGTAGAACGGACATAGAAACTGGCTCCCAATAGTGCGAGGCTTAAGAAGACCCATTATTTTATGCAAACTCAGTGCACTAATAATATTGGCTTAGAATGCGGGCATTCTCACATTCGACTAAATTTACTCTTAGGTCGATTCCCAATGAAATGAAAATCATAAATATCGTACATAATATTAATTATCGTTTGACTTGAGAGTCTATAATTGTTATATTAAAGTATAGACATCTTTCTAAACGAGATGCTCTCCCCGTCGAGAGTGGCCGGTTCCAGCGCCACGATTTTCCCGCCGGAACATATTTGGCCCAAATGGGCATAGCACATAAACAAATTTAATAAAATGAAGCAAATCGAACGAACCACCTCGCGAACATGATTCGCCGCCGGCCCGGCCAGGGCATCATTATATCCACCCAACCAGGAAACACAACTATGGAAGTAGAAACGCAAGATTTCTATCTCAGCGCATTTTTGCGTCTGAGCGGCCTGGAGATCATCGATCTTAAAAATTACGGGCAGCGTTGTCTGTTCGTATTCAATGACGACGAGAGATTCCAGGAACTGAAGAAAAAATACTATTGGCACGAAGCCCATGTGGATCCCATGGCCTACAAACAGGCCATCCGGAAACTGAAAGGACTCACCATGAATCGATAACCAATTGAACAAATGATAATTAGCACATGTAATAACTACAATCCCACGAGGACGAAAGAGTATAATAATTCCAGAGTCGCCCACGGTTGGGAATCGCGGGAGTTTGACTGGAACGAAGAAGAGATTATCAAACTCACCACTGAGTTTGGAATCAGTGGAAATGAATATAGCGATGGGCACCGAGCAGCAGGTAGCTGGGTCGCCACCCACGCCATCATGCTCGATTTCGATGATGGTGAGATGACCAAGGAAAAATTGCTGGAGGAGCAGCAGGTTTGGCAGTTCGATTCTTATGTATTTAGCAGCCAGAACCATCAGCGCAAAAAGGCCAAAAATGGCAAAGTGGAACCACCATGTGATCGTCTGCGGGTTATCATTCCGCTGGCAGAGCCCATCACAAGTGAATTCGACCGCCAGGTAGTCGAGCAATCCTTCCTCAGGCGATTTAATCAGATTGGTCAAGAGGTCATTGATGCATCATTTATGGGGCGCACGCGGTATTTTGCCCACGGGACGGATGAAGTGTCGAGTTTTGTTGCCGGCAAGGGTGCCATGAATTGGCGGGAAATCCCCAATTTGTATGCCAACCCCGGAAAGAAACGGGGAAGGCCATCGAAAGCGGAGAGCCTAAAACTCACTTTCCGAATTGATGATCAAGTAAAAGACCAACACGGCAAGACGGCGACGGTGCACGAATTAGAGCCGGGCACCCCCATCTACTGCCCGGTCTGCGGAGATGCGCCCCATCGCACCAATGATGGTCATAATGCGGTGCTGCTTATTAACGATGAGGACCTCCCTTTCATCTTCTGCAGTAGTTGCCAATCCAGAGGAATGGGAGTAAGCGGGAAGGGCGTCTACAACCTCCACCCCGACGATGCGTACCTGCTGAAGTCTGAGGAGCATGAGGCCACAGTGTTTATTGACACGCAGACCAGCACCTACAGGTCCTTCTGCAGGGAGCCAGGCCTGGATGAACCGGTTATTAGGCAACTCACGACTATGAATCACGTGGAGCAGTTCAACAAATCACAGAGGCTCCCGAATCCTGAAGTCTATCCACGGGCCAGGCTGGAACTGCATCCTGAAAAGGATGATATCATCAATTTCGATGCCGGCTACGTGAATAAGTACATGGCGCCGCAGGTTCTGAAAAAGCCGGTGCCCGAAGGCCACGTGGCAATACTGCCAGAGTTCACCGGACGGATCATCGACCATGTTCTGGCTCATGATAAGGAGGTTAAGGATCATTTCTATAACGATCTGGCCCACTTGGTCCAGACCAGGCGGAAGATGATCACCACCTACTTGTTCCAGGGGGTGGAGGGTACAGGTAAAGGCGTTCTCTTTACACATGTGCTCAGACCGATGTTCGGAGAACGGTATTGTACATCCACGGACCAGGATGCCTTTGGTGGCCAGTTTAATAGCTTCCTGGAAGATAACGTACTGGTGCTAGTAAACGAGGTATCGGGCAACTTCTCGACATCGGAGAAACGGAACCTGAGCACCATTGAGAAAATGAAGATCGCCATCACTGATGAGTACATCCAGATTGAAGGCAAGCATAAGGATCGCTTTAATGGCCGCAACTGCTGCTCGTTTTTCTTTGCCACCAACCGGCACCATGGTGTGGTATTAAGCAATAACGACCGCAGGTTTAATGTGGCGCCGCGCCAGGAAGTAAAAATTCAAAACACGGATTGGTGGCCGGGCTTTGATGATCTCAAAAAGATTGTTGCGGATGAACTTCAGGAATTTGTCTGGTACTTGAAGCAGTACAAGGTGGATACCAGCAGGATTGGGAAGGTTATCGACAACGAGCCCAAACGTGTGTTGCAGGCGCTGTCAAAATCCAATGCCGAAGATTTCTTTGAGGCGGTCAATCGAGGTGACCTGAATTGGATCGGTGATAACATGGCTATGCGCAACGGCTACAACGCTTCTGAAAAACATTTTGAAATGAAGCAGTTGGCAGGAACACTGAAAAACCAAAAAGCGGTATCAACAAAAGATCTCTGCACGCTCTATAACTACATCAACCATAAAGACCTGTCGGTGATCAGTTTTGGCAAAGCGGCAGCTGGGTATCTACCCAGACCCAAGTCGATAAAAATCGGAGCCCAGACTGTCTGGGGTATTCGGGTCGACTGGCAGGGCAAAAGTGGGCTATTTGACTAAAAAGGTAAGAGGAGTAAGAGGAGGTAAGAGGATCCTCTTACCTCGTAAGTTGCTATAATACAATAAGATACGATGCGTGGTAAGAGGTTAAGAGGTAAAATAGATTTTAATACAATAAAAAATACATTGGGATTTCGGAGAACAAATGTATTTCTATAATATAAACTCGATTCTCCTCTTACCTCTTACCTTTTAGTGTAATATTTGTATTATTAATGATTTACGGCAACGTCCTCCTCTTACCTGTCCTCTTACCTTTTGCCCGGATGTGTTCCCTCGCAATTACTCGGTCCGGGAAATACTCTCTCTAAATATCTCAAGATGATTTTAGCCCCCCGGGGTTTCTTAAGATATGTAAATAACACGAATTGCCCGTTTACGGGATGAATAAACCAAAGAACACAAAATGAACAGAATATTCAGAATACCTAATCTAAAAGAACTGCTTCCCCACTACCCTCATCACTGGGTGATATTGGCTCAGAAGCAGCCTGTAATGGAGTATGAGACCTCTAAACCCCATAAGAACATACACTCATACCTGTGATACAATATGGCCCCTGAGAAGATCTGGGATACCCATAAAAACTACTTCAGCGAGAAGTTAGCCATCACTGATAAAGTCGAGTCTGAAAGACTCGTATCCAACTGGAATCGATCACTATCTCATCAGCCGGTTGAGATGGAGTTAACCCAGGCATTCCCAATTGGCCACTCAATGATGGGCATTGCTAATGATCCAAAGCACAGCAACAGAAGCATTATCATGGCCACCTACCCGGTACGTGCACCATACTGTGAACATGTCCCGGTTGGTAGTGGTGGCTATATGTGGCAGTACGTTGAAAGAGCACCTCTGCGGGATGATAGAGCAACCCATCAGATGCTTGCAGAGCGGTTTGCGCTATGGGATCAGAAGGACCGTATTAAGCTGCTCCGCAGCTTCAATGGACAGTTCGAAAACTAGATCGGCGATTTTTGACGGGGCCGGCGGAAAATTTAGGCCCCGGACCCCGCATCCAAGGTCGCCTGGCAAAAAAATCGGCCGCAGGGGGCATTTTCACGACGGGGAACATCGTCTAGCCCGTAAGTTGCTGATATTGCAGCACATAGAAAACAGGAAATAAAATCCGAGATATGCGAATTCGTCGCCCAGGCCGGATCCGCCAGGGTAAAAGTTCAATCCCAGAAAATCGAGGCGCTCAGCGCCGATCTGGGGCCGGTTTTCCCCGGGAGCAATTCGGAACCTCAGACCTGGCGGAATTCGTTGGCGCCTGATCGGGCCGAAAATTTCCGGTTACCGTCGAGAAATAGTCCGTTTACTACCACATTCTGGTATCTAATTAATACTTAAATCGAAGGATAACTGATATGAAAAAACAACGAACACTTAAAGAACTAGGCTTCAAGAAGCAGCCCAAAAAGAAGAACAACCGCGCTCCAAGTGAAGGCAGGGGAGGGTGGTTTCCACATTCCAATGCAGTCTCAATAGAAAGACTTCATGAGGAGTACCAAAGCAGGCTAATCCATCCAACTCCAGATGCACCGCCTGATACCGGCATCGGCGGTAGTGGGCATGATGATGTTATTGAAAAAGGTGATTCAGGCTTTATGAGTTAGATGGGTGAAAAGTGGAAAGCGGGGTATCCAAGGTAAAAAGAAGGCCAGCTGGTTAGGCTGGCCTTCAATGCTTGTGCCTAATGATACCGCAGAATCACCCCGCCGTCACCAACGGCCCAACCGTCTGTCGAGGAATACATATGGAGTTTGCGTAAGGTAAGTTCAGTAGGGGCTGTATAACGTGTCCACTCTGTTCCATCCCAATGCCAAAAGTAATCACCCACTCCCGATCTCCCGCTGAAGGTGCAGGTCCATATATTATCTGTTGAGTGCCCATCAATATCGAGTGCCCTGCTGCTGTGAGAATCAATATGTGAAGACCATATTGATCCATCCCAATGGCGTACGCTATAATCCCAAGCATAATACCCATAATCGCTTGTGATCCAGAGATTATCATCAGAAAATACTCTAATACTCTGGGTATAGGAGATTCTTAGAGGATAGGTAGTTAGTATGCTCCAGCCAATTCCATTGAACTTATAAATTGCATACGCTCCATCGACAAGGGCGTAAACTCTATCATTCGAAATTATGTCAAGATCGCTTATTGTTCCAGGTAGATTTGTTAATTGCCAGATATTACTATTGTACCGATAAACATCAGCCGAATTATCACTGCCAACAAAGATATTGTTCGTATCAATTAGAGCAATAATCCCAAGACTGACCTGAGGACTACCTTCAGGTTGAATCCAGATCGACCCGTTATAATAAAACACCCCATCAGTTCCAACCATCCAAACATTGTCAGAGGCGAGGATAACAATATCCTTGATGTCATTCGTGGAGGGTGATTGTTCCATTGACCAACTGGAGCCGTTCCATTTGGCCAGCGTGCCGCTATCTCCCACTGCGTACGCCAAATTATCATCAAGAGCATACACACTCACCAGATCCTTGTCTCCTAATGTGGTAACGACTGACCAGGGACCCAAAGCGTAAGCCGTTGTCCCGCTGACAGCGTTGCTCCCGGTCGTCTGTTGAGCTTGATCTTCCACATACAGGCGGTAGTAGTATACCTTTGAACTGAAGAGGTCTTCATCAGTGTATTCCGTTGTGTAACGGTTTGTGCTGCTCGTAACCATGGGT
This sequence comes from Fidelibacterota bacterium, assembly GCA_022574435.1. GTDB lineage: Bacteria > Fidelibacterota > Marinisomatia > SCGC-AAA003-L08 > TS1B11 > JACZSB01. The sequence goes on along the minus strand of JACZSB010000095.1, from coordinate 2,939 downwards.
GAACTCTCACTCACCGTCCCTGTGGTATCACGATACAACTTGTATGACAGGAAATCAGTCTCTGTACTCATTTCCCATGAAAGGGTCATGGCGTTCGCAGCAATATCTGTCGGCTCATAGAGCTGGACTGCTGCAGGCGGTAAATCTGCAGGTACATTCATCAACACAGAAACATCACCTGTTCCACCATTGGAACTAACAGTGACCGTCCCGCTGTAGTCTCCGGTGGAAAGACCATTCCTTGAGACAGAGACGTTTACGGAGCTGTAATTGGTACCTGAGATCGGGCTGGGTGTGATCCATTCCTGGTTGTCGGTTACCGACCAGGTCAAATCTCCAGAACCAGCATTGGCCACATCGAAGGAGAGCATCGTTTCGCTAGTACTAAAATCCAGTGAAGTTGGAATTATGGACAGAGTAGGCTTATCAGGTACGGTCATGGCAACAGTGATGTTCTCATTACCTCCATCGGAACTTGCAGTTATAGTTCCAGTATACGTCCCTGGACTATGGCCTAATCGGTCTAGAGTCACCACAATTTCGTCCGTTTCGGTTTCGGTTGTGCCAGATTGCGGATCTGCCGAGATCCAGGCTTTATCATCCGTAATGTTCCAGGTCAGCATCCCCGTACCTGAATTGGTGATGTAGAAACTCATCTGGGTCGCACTGACACTAAAATCAAGCGTGATGGGTGAAACCGAGAGTTGCGGTTGGTTTGGATTCTGGATGGTCATCAATATATCGATGGTCTTGCTATTGGTGTTGGAAGTAACCGTTATGGTTTCGTAGTGATTGCCATAGCTCATCCCGGTGCGGTTGACAGTAACGGTAACTACATCTGTCTCGGTCTCTGTAGATCCACTGGCTGGATTGACAGTAACCCAGTTGGCATTTGAGATTATATTCCACGTCAGTGTCCCAACACCTGTATTGGATATGGTGAATGTCAGGCTTGTTGAGGATGTTCCGAAATTCAGCAGGGTTGTCGCAACCGCCAGTTCAGGGCCCTGTGGTGTAAGTTGAATATCAGCTGAGGCCGCTTCTCCAACAACCACATTTACAATTGTTGTATTGGTTTGATAATCGGTCTTGGAGGCTTGAACTGTGAAGGTCCCAGGCTTAACCCCGTCCATAGTATAAGCGCCTTCACTATCGGTTGTTTTTGATGATGTAATCGGATCTGTGGTAACCATGGCGCCACTGATGGGCTGAGATGATGAGGCATCAAGAATAGTACCGCTAATACTCCCAGTAGTAGGTGCATCAGTAGGTGCTTTGCAGGTGCTGAGAAACAATCCACACACAATCCAGACACTGTGGCGAACTATCAAACGAAAATTCATAATCTTTCCTCCTAGAAAATAACTGCCAGGCACAAAGTCGGTGCCGGGAACTCTCCTGTTATATCGATCATGGGCTGCCAGGCATATTTCTTCGCACCCTTGGCTGCTACCGCATCGAAGATATTGTAGATGTATACAACTCCGGCCATGATGCCGCTGATCACGCTGATGGTATATGAGCGGTTTGACCAGTCGTTGTAAAACTTTCTCCGGTCCGTATCCCTTTCACTGGATGCCTTGCGATTGTAGTCGCGGCTGAAGTGGTTTGAGACCAGGAACATGGTTACAAAAGCAGTCTCAGATCCCATCAGGCGCAACCCTTTCTTCTTTTCACCTTTTTGGATCTGCCCCCACCCGGGGATCAATGTTGATCGCCAGACAGGAGCGAAGCCGTAACCTTGTTCTGCAGTCAAATCGAAGCCTGTGTATTCAGGCTTAGGGATTTTCATCAGAATCCAGTATTGATATAGAAGACCATCACCGGTCTTTACTGTCTGCCAGTATTCTTCTTCCTTGCGAAGTCCAGCGATGGTAGTGGAAGTCCCAGTCTGTTGGATCTCTCTGGAGACCTCGCTGATAATACCTTCTTTGGATTGCTGGTGAAAAGTCTCGATCCGGCTCTTTGCTGTGACCTCTCCTTCCATAATGATTTCTGATAGGACATTGGCGATGGACTGCTCTTTAGCATCTGATAGTGAGTTTGGGCTTGATCCAACCCCGGAGTAATAGGTGAAATAAGTTCCAATTGGTGGCTCAGTCATCCAGGGAGGAGGCTCAGCCGACGAACGATCGACTACTTTCTGAGCAAGAACCAGCTGCGTAGCAAGGGCCAGCATGGTCAAGCAATTGATGAGTATCCTGAAAGCAGTCCGGACTGATTTCATCACTGGCGCCGGCCATCAAGTTTGGCAACTTCCGCAGCCAGCATTTTTTGCATTTCGGCGTCGATATTTAGTTGCCGCTGCATCTCTTCCTGCTCGAGTGCCTGCTGGGCTTGGATCTTCAAGGACTCAACCGGCATCTTGGCCAAAGCATACACGATATACCCTCCTTTTGATATGATAACCTCCCGTTCCAGGATCTTGATATGACTGGCAGTGAGGCTTGCTACCTGGCTGCTAGCAGTGCGAACTACATCTGCAACAACCTCATTCCCCACGGCCTGCATAGAACTAGTGATCATGTTCGATATCTTGATTTCGACCTGCCGGGCGATCTCGTCTCTCGCGCCAGCTTCAGCGGCTTGACGGGTGAGACCAAGATCCTGCCCTTCAGATTCACCGATGCCGTAAAGGGCAGTCTCTTCATCGGGTGTGTTCAGGTACCAATCAGGCAGGGATTTTTTCGTGTGCATGATGCCACCGGCACAACCTATGACCAAGAGTAAAATACCTGACATCACAGAATTACGTTTGCATAGCATAGGACTTCTCCTTTTATCTTCGTTGTAGTTTGCATTATGTGGAAACCTGCTGTTGTGCAGGGTTGGTGAAAGTAGATCGAGAGAGAATGTGTGGTGCAGCAACAAAAAATCCCCTGTAAGCCAGACTCAGGTATCAACGTTGCAACACGATCAATAGCCCGAGCAGCCCTTGC
>JACZSB010000094.1 GCA_022574435.1 Fidelibacterota bacterium | reverse complement strand
GAGGCCCTGACCTATAAATATGGCGGGGGCTGCGGCCACGACCTGTCTATCCTCAGGCCGTCCGGAGCACCTATCCAGGGCACCGGCGGAGAATCGTGCGGGCCCACCGGTTTCATGGACCTTTTCAGTGTCAATACCAATACCATTGCCCAGCACGGCCGGCGCGGCGCCAACATGCAAACATTGCGCGTGGACCACCCTGATATCGAAAAATTCATTCATATCAAGAGTGACCTGAAACGGGTGCGCTATTCCAACATTTCGGTACTGTTAACCCATGAATTCATGACAGCTGTGGAGGATGATCTGGATTTCGACCTGCGGTGGAATGAGCAGGTTTATAAAACCATCAAGGCCCGCGAATTATGGGACCAGATCATCATGTCCGCCCACAACAGCGCCGAGCCGGGGCTGATCTTCTGGGACACCATGCGCGACTACCACAATGGGGAGTACTGCAGTCCATTGGTATCCACCAATCCCTGTGCCGAGCAGCCGTTGCCCGATGGCGGTTGCTGCAATTTGGGTAGCATCAATCTGGAGCGGTTCGTGGATGAGGAAGGCCAGTTCATGATGGAGCCGTTCAAGGAGACGGTACAGATAGCCGCCCGGTTCTTGGATGACGTAATCGATTACAATATCGATCGCCACGCGCTGGAGATCCAACGGCAAAACGCCCTGCACGACCGCCGTATCGGGCTGGGAATCCTGGGGCTGGGGGACATGTTCGTGCGAATGAGCATCAAATACGACAGCGATGAGGCCCTGAAGGTGATTGACGGTATCATGCACGAGATGCGGGACACGTCCTATAACACCTCCATCGATCTGGCGATTGAAAAAGGGACTTTCGATAATTTTCAGTGGGAAGGCTACAGCCGCAGCAAGTTCGTCCAGAGCCTTCCAGGCGATATCCAGGGGCGGATCCAGGAGAACGGCATCCGTAATGTCACAATTTTAACCGTACCCCCCACCGGCTCGGGAGCTATCGTGGCCCAGGTCACCTCGGGTATTGAGCCGATTTTCGCCACCTCCTATCGCCGGCGGGTTAAACAGAACGAAGACTTCGGCGATACTTTCAGGGAGTACACCGTCTTTCACCCGGTGATCAAAAACCTGTTCGGGTCCGACCAGGACCTGCCCCCTTTTGTGGTCACCGCGTATAATATCGATCCCTATTTCCGGGTCAAAATGCAGAGTACCATCCAGCGGTATATCGACAGTTCTATTTCGTCCACGGTGAACCTGCCGGAAACCGTTCACGAAAATACTGTGGCCGAAGTCTATTTGAGGGCCTATCGCGAAGGACTCAAGGGCATTACTGTTTACCGGGAAGGATCCCGGGAAGGGATTCTGATCTCCGATATCAAAGACAATCATTCCACCGATGCCGAGCAGAAAGAGGTGACCGCTGAACCTGAGCCGCTGCAAACGGAAAAGGACCCGGCCCTCGCACCGGAGACTCCGATCCGCACCCCAGCCAAAGCGACGGGCACTCCAGACTCCATGAAACGGCTCCACCCTCGGCATCGGCAGGAAATTACCTACGGAATGACCCGCCGGGTCCGGACCGGTGAGGGCAATCTGTACATCACGATCAATGAAGACGATAAAGGGCTGTGCGAAGTTTTCACCACTATAGGGAAAGCAGGGGGGTTGGCTTCGACCCAGGCCGAAGCCATCAGCCGGCTCATATCCCTGGCTTTGCGATCCAATGTCGATCCCGGGGCAGTGGTGAAGCAGCTAAAGGGAATTAGCGGGCCCAACCCCATATGGGAGAGCGGCCGGTTGGTCCTTTCCACTCCGGACGCCATCGGGCAGGCCCTGGATGATTATTTGCACAAGCGCCCCTGGGGGCGCCCCCTCCTGTCCGGCGATACCGAGACGGAGCAGGCCGTGATGCCGGCGCCCCTATCGGATGATACCCCCGCAGAGGAACAGGCTGGAACCGGGTTTGCCATCGATGAAGCGGCCTCGAGGACCATGACCACCTGTCCCCATTGCGGCGGTAATGTGATCCACGAATCGGGCTGCATCACTTGTCCCAGTTGTGGCTATTCCCGCTGCTAGGTTTCCGCTGAGCAAGAAATAAAAAGGGCGGGGAATTTCCCGCCCTTTTTATTGCTCACTGCGACCATGTTAATCGTTGAGAATCTCCTGCTCTTTAACGCTTTGGATCTTTTCCAGTAGACCGATGTGCCCATCCGTCAATTCCTGGAAATTGTCCATGGCCCGATGCAGGTTATCCTCCGAGATATCATGTTCCTTGGCCAGCTGTTTGAGTTCGTTATTGGCGTCCCGGCGTATGTTGCGCACCGTCACTTTGCCCTCTTCCACCAGTTGATGGGCCACCTTAACCAATTCGGAACGCCGCTCCTCAGTGAGCTCGGGCAGCGGTAAGCGTATTACGTTGCCGTCGTTATTGGGGGACATGCCCAGGTCGGCCAGGAGGATAGCTTTCTCCACCGCACCGATCTGGGTTTTGTCGTAGGGCTCAACTACCAACAATCGCGGCTCCGGGGCCGATACGTTTGCCAGGGTCTTAAGAGGCTGGAGAGACCCATAGTATTCAACTTTTACATGGTCCACCATCCGGGGATTGGCCCGGCCGGTTCGCAGGGTCGCCAGTTCCTGCTGGACGTGTTCGATGGCTTGGTCCATCTTTTGTTTGGCTTCGATATGTAATTCGTTGATCATTGGACCCTCCCCTCTAGGAAATTACGGTTCCGATTAACTTTCCGGTGGCCGCCTGGAGCAGATTGCCGGGCGTCTGGATATCAAATACCATCAAGGGCAATTTATTCTCCATGCATAAGGTAATGGCAGTCAGGTCCATTACCCGTAGTTTTTTTGCAATCACCTCCTCATATGACAGGCGCTCGAAGCGCCGGGCGTCGGGATGTGTCGCCGGATCGGCGTCATAGACTCCATCCACCTTAGTCCCCTTCAGGATCAGATCGGCGTTGATTTCGATCCCTCGTAGAACGGCGGCTGTATCGGTAGTAAAATAGGGGTTACCGGTGCCACCGGCACAAATGACGACCCGCCCTTTTTCCAGGTGGCGGAGGGCTCTTCGACGAATATAGGGCTCAGCCAGTTGGATCATTGAAAGGGCGGACATGACCCGGGTGTCCACGCCCAATTTTTCCAGGCTATTTTGCAGGGCCACCGAGTTCATGACCGTGGCGGCCATTCCAAGGTAATCTCCGGCGACTCGCTCCATACCGGCGTTCGTTCCCGATAAGCCCCGGAAAATATTGCCGCCCCCGATCACCAGCCCCAGTTCCAGGCCCGCAGCGACTACGGTTTTCACCTCCGCGGCCAGAAAATCCAACGCATCGGCATCAATGCCAAACCCTTTTCCCCCGGCCAGAATTTCGCCACTCATCTTGAGGAGAATGCGGCGGTAGGGCAGTTCAGCCATGCGGAGCAGCTATCAGGATTGGCTTGAGCCGGGGACCTCGTTCTGTCCCAGCTGGAAGCGGACGAACCGGGCAATGACTATATTTTCACCCAGGGTGGAAATGGTTTCTTTGAGGTAGTCCTCGATGGTTTTCTGGGGATCTTTAACAAAGGGTTGTTCCAGCAGGGCGTTTTCCGCAAAAAATTTCTCCAAGCGGCCCAGGACGATCTTATCCAGGATCTGCTCCGGTTTCCCCGATTGGCGGGCTTGCTCGACCAGGATGCCCTGCTCCCGTTCCACCTCCTCGGGAGGAAGATCTTCCCTCCTGATCACACGCGGGGCGGTGGCCGCGATATGCATAGCGACATCCCTGACAAACTGCTGGAAATTGTCTGTTTTGGCCACAAAATCGGTTTCGCAGTTCACTTCCAGCAGCACACCGAGTTTCTCGCCGGGGTGAATATAGCTGAAAACGAGGCCGTCAGCTACCTGTCGCCCGGCTTTTTTGTCCGCCTTGGCGATACCCGCCAACCGCAAATGGTCGACCGCTTTTTCCAGGTCTCCATCGGCCTTTTGCAAGGCACGCTTGCAATCCATTAACCCTGCGCCGGTCTTTTCGCGCAGCTGCTTTACCAGCGCTGCGGATATCATGTTTTTATTACTTCAGGGGTAGCCGTGGTCTTTTTAGGGGAGGTGGCCACTGCGGCCTTCGGGCTACCGGCAGGCTCGGATTTGTCGGCCGGTGCTGCCGAGTCAGGTTCGGACTGAACTTCCTGGTCAGACGCTTCCTCGTCAATGACACCTCCTCGGGCCTCAATGATTACATCGGCAATAGCGCCGGTAATCAGCTGGATGGCCCGCAGCGAATCATCGTTGGCGGGGATGGGATAATCCACCAGTTTGGGATTGGTGTTGCTGTCCACAATAGCGATGATGGGGATCTCCAGCCGCCTGGCCTCGCTGACAGCGGTGGCCTCATGCTTAATATCCACGATGAAAACGGCATCGGGTAGCCGCTTCATGTCCTTGATGCCCCGGTGCTGGTCAGCCAGCCGAATGCGCTCCCGCTCCATCTTCAGGATCTCTTTCTTGGTCAAAGACTGGTAGAGGGTATCAGCATCCTTTTCCAGTTGCTGGAGGCGCTTGATACTTTTCTTGATAGTGGAATAATTGGTCAGGGTGCCACCCAGCCAGCGCTCCACCACATAAAACATCCCGCAGCGGTCTGCCTCGCGCTGCAGTACGTCCCGGGCCTGCTTCTTGGTACCTACAAAAAGGATGGTACCTTCGTTTCGAACGATTTGGGTGATGACTTCACTGGCCTTCTGCAGGCATTGGATGGTCTGCTGTATATCAATGATGTGGATGCCGTTTTTCTTCATATAGATGAACGGCTGATAATTGGGATGCCAGCGACTGGTCAGGTGCCCGAAATGAGCGCCGGCGCTGATCAGATTTTCAACTGTGATAGGGGTAGATGGGGACATAGGACTCCGAAAAACTAACGCTTCGAGAATTGAAACTTTTTGCGAGCGCCCGGTTGGCCATATTTCTTGCGCTCCACCTCCCGGGCATCCCTGGTGAGCATCCCAGCCTTCTTGAGCAGGGGACGGAAGTCCCCGTCAACCTTCTCCAAGGCCCGGGCCAGTGCCAATCGGATTGCGCCGGCTTGCCCCGTGGGACCGCCACCGCGAACATTGACAATGATATTGTATTGACCTTCCAGGCCAACCAGCTGCAGCGGCTCGGTCAGGGCTATCTTATGCGACAGACGCGGAAAGTAATCATCCAGCTTGCGGTCGTTGATGCTTATCTGTCCCTTGCCGTCGAACAACCGCAATCGGGCGACCGCAGTTTTCCGTCGTCCGATTGAACGAGCGATGATTTGAGCCATTTTCTGCCTAGAATTCCAAAGGTTTCGGTAGTTGGGCCTGGTGGGGATGGTTAGGGCCGGCATAAATCTTCAAGTGGCGCAGCATACTGCGGCCCAATGGGTTGTGGGGCAACATCCCACGGACTGCATTTTTGATTACCCGTTCAGGGTGGTTGCGGAGCATCGTTTCCAGCGAGACTTCCTTCTGGTTGCCAATCCAGCCGGTATGATGCCAGTAGGTCTTTTTGGTCAGTTTGCCACCCGTGGTGACGATCTTTTCGGCATTGGTGACCACCACACAGTCACCCATGTCCAGGTGAGGAGAAAAGGTGGGCTTGTGCTTGCCCCGCAGTATGGTAGCGATTCTAGTGGCAAAGCGGCCCAGTACCTGGCCTTCGGCATCGGCCACGAACCACTCGTGCTTGATATCTTTAGCTTTGAGCACAAACGTCTTCATAAAAATCCATTCCAGTACAGCAGGAAAAATTACCGGTATTACTCAGAGCCGGTCAAGACTTTTCAATCCCGTAAATACCAAGCGCGATCGGTTACCGTAGCCTGGACGCGGCCCGTAAATAACCTCCCCAGCAAAGGGGTATTCCGGGAGCGGGAATAGATGTCTTCCCGGGAGAAGGTCCATTCGTCATCGGGCCGCAACACCACCAGCTCGGCCGGTGAACCGGGCTCCAGGGGAGTGAGCTCCAGTCCCAGCACCCGGGCCGGGCCCACAGTGAGCAGATCGATCAATTTCTCGATGGCCAGTCCTGCCGGTCCCAGTACCGTGTTAGCCAGCCCAAAGGCCGACTCCAGGCCGATCATCCCGAAGGGCGCCTGGATCATATCCTGCTCCTTCTCTTCCACGGTATGGGGGGCATGATCGGTGGCGATGCAGTCGATGGCGCCGTCCATCAGTCCTTTGACCACGGCCTGGCGGTCGGCCTCGGTTCGCAATGGCGGCGCTACCTTGGCGTTGGTGTCGAATTGCCGCAGGGCCTCCTCGGTCAGCCCCAGATGATGGGGGGTAGCCTCGGCGGTGATGGGCACGCCGGCCTCCTTGAAACGCCGTACCAGGTCTACCGTCAGGGCAGTGCTGACGTGGGGGACGTGCAGCCGGCCGCCGGTCTCCTGGGCGATGAGCAGATCGCGATGGACCATGGCCGCTTCCGCCTCAACCGGGTTGCCCGGCAGCCCCAGCCGGGTGGAAAGGGCACTCTGGTTCATCACTCCGCCGTCACGGAGAGGGAGGTCCTCGGCGTGGTTAATGATCGGGGTGCCTGCATCCTTAGTATATAGCAGCGCTCTTCGAAGCACCTGGCCATCGGCTATGGGGTTGCCGTCATCTGAAAAGGCCAGCGCCCCGGCAGCCTGCATTTCCAGCAGCTCCGCCAGCTCCAGCCCTTCCCGGCCCCGGCTGATGGCGCCTATTACATATAGGACAATTGGTAGCCGCTCGGCCTTTTCCAGCAGTGAGCGTACCATCTCCGGCGAGTCGATGGCCGGCAAGGTGTTGGGCATCACCGCCACCCGGGTAAAACCGCCAGCCAGGGCGGCCCGGGAACCACTTTCAAGCGATTCCTGATCCTCCCGGCCCGGCTCCCGGAAATGGGCATGGATATCGATGAAACCGTGAGTGACCAGCGCGCCCCGGGCATCCAACCGTTCCGGTTTCGCGGCCCCCAGTTTTTCAGGCTCGATCAACCGGCCGTTTTTCACCGCCAGATCACCCCGGCGGGTTTTCCCGGTGGCGGGATCGTATATGGTGGCTCCCTCGATCAGCAGCGCCTTGGGGAGCGGGGCAATGCGGCCCATCAGGCCTCCTCCAACGATCCACGGGCGCCCAGCAGGTGGAACAGCACACTCATGCGCACCGCCACCCCGTTGAGCACCTGGTCTAGGATTATGGCCTGGTCGCCGTCGGCCACATCGCTGTCGATTTCGACCCCCCGGTTCATTGGTCCGGGGTGCAGGATCACAATCTCCTTCTTATGCCGGGCCAGCCGCTCGACAGTGAGGCCGAACCGGTTGCGGTATTCCCGCACGGAGGGGATAATTCCCACGCCCATTCGCTCGCGTTGGATGCGCAGCACGTTCACCGCATCCGCCCACTCCAGCACGGCATCCACGTCACCATTGACCCTTACCCCCAGCTCCTCGATAAAGGGGGGAATCAAGTGTCCCGGACCGCAGACGGTCACCTCGGCGCCCATGGTGTTTAGGCCGAAAATGTTGGAGAGCGCCACCCGGCTATGGGCGATGTCGCCGATGATCCCGATTTTCAGCCCCTTTATCCGGCCGAATTTCTCCCGGATGGACATCATGTCCAGCAGGCCCTGGGTCGGGTGTTCGTGGGTGCCGTCCCCGGCGTTGATCACCACCGCATCGACGAAACGGCTGAGCTGCAACGCCGCCCCGGGCGCCGGATGGCGCATCACCACCGCATCCATCTTCATGGCATGGATGTTCCGGACAGTATCCTTCAGCCCCTCGCCTTTGCTCAGGCTGGAAGCCGCGGCGGAGAAATTGACCACATCCGCACTCAACCGTTTTTCGGCCAACTCGAAGGAGATGCGGGTGCGGGTGGAACTCTCGAAAAACAGGTTGACCACGTTGATACCGGTGAGGATCGGGACCTTCTTGATGGGCCGGTCCAGCACGTCCCGGAAGTAAAAACCGGTGTCCAGCAGGGTCTGAATGTCTGAGCGTGACACCCCTTCCAGGCCTATCAAATTGGTTAAGGAGATGGCAGGCGCCCTCACTGGCCGTAGTCCAGCAGCAACACCTCGTCCACGCCGTCCACCTCGACCACATGCACGTGGATGTGCTCGTTACTCGCGGTGGGAAGATTGCGTCCCAGGTAATCGGCCCGGATCGGCAGTTCCCGATGGCCCCGATCCACCAGCACCGCCAGCTCGATAGCCGCCGGACGGCCGAAGTCCATGATACTGTTTATCGCCGCCCTTACCGTGCGCCCGGTGTAGAGCACATCGTCAACCAGGACGATTTGCAGATTGTCGACACCAAAAGGTATATTCGTCGGCCCGATTTCCGGGGAGGGCAGGTGGGTACGAAAATCATCGCGGTAGAAGGTTACATCCACTGTACCGAATTTTATTTCATTACCTTCGAGGCCGGCCAGCAGGTCGGCGATCCGCCGGCCAATGAATTCACCCCTGGTGCGGATGCCGATGATTGCCAGCTGCTCCAGGTTCTCGTGGCGCTCCTTGATCTCGTGGGCCAATTGGGACAGGGCGCGCTCGAATTCCTCGGCGTCCAGCAAGGTGGCTTTAACTTTTTTTTCAGTCATGTTCGGTTGATAAAATAAAACCTCCGGGCGGAGGTTATTTCCTGGAACGTGGAGCCCTGGGGGCACTGGTTATGACAATGATCGCGTTGCAGGGTCTCACTTCAAGGTGTCAATTTAGGGAGTCGTGGGGCCGCAGTACAGGACATTATCCGCGGCTGGACGGTAGAACCTGATCAGAAAGACGCGTTGGGGCTAACGAGTAATAA
>JACZSB010000093.1 GCA_022574435.1 Fidelibacterota bacterium | reverse complement strand
ATTTCGTGTCGCCCCTCCCCTTAAGGAGAGGCCTGCCCGTAGCCGGTCAGCCTCGACGTGCCGTCTACGGCGAGTCCGGCGAGGCGGGACGGCCGCAGGACGGGGCCTGTCCTGAGCCCGGCGAAGGGGTGAGGTTCTCCTCTTAGAGCAGGGGAATGATATCCGCTAAAAATACCAGTTCACTGCGGGCGCCGATATACCTGGCCCTGATATTTCCCTGTTTGTCGATCAAGAAGGAAGTTGGAATAGCCTGAATGCCGCCATAGGATTTGCTGATTTTCCCCAGCTCCGACTGGGGTCCATGCAATACCGGGTAGCTGATCTTGTAATTCCGGGCAAATTTCTGGATCTTTTTGGGGCTGATCTCATCCATGGAGATGCCCAACACCATGAAGTCCCGGTCTTTATAGCGGGTGTGCAACCTGGAGAGATCCGGGATTTCCTGGCGGCAGGGGGCGCACCAAGTGGCCCAGAAATTGACCAGCACCACCTTGCCTCGAAGTTTGCTGAGTGTATAGCGCTCGCCGTCCAGGCTGGTCAGTGTGAAATCCGGCGCCGGCATAAGCGCCTCTTCGGGCGGGCTATTCCCGGCGGTGGGCGCCCCCACAGACAGCGAGACGATCAATCCCAGGCCTACGATCAGGGTGAGCCCCACCAGTGATAGAGATTTGATATTTTTCATTAATTTAATCCTTCGGGTTTACCGATTCCGGTAATGCTAAACACCCAGATGGGCCTTAAACATTTTGGTCAGCATGTCAATCCCTTTGTCCGTGGTCAGGCAGTTTTTATGGACCAGGATAAAGGTATCGGCCTGTCCCAACCGGCGGTCAGCCACAGACTCTAACTTTACCTCCAGCACGTTTGGCTTAAGATCCACGCTAGCCAACGAATGGGCGATTGGTCCGATCATATCATCAGGATTTCCCAAGGTGGCAAACAGCACCGGCAGATCGGGGAACTTGCTCCTGATCTGGTTAAAGACATCAGCATAACTTTCCTCCACGTCCGATACCAGGCTGGTTGAGATGACGGCAGCCTTCACCTCGCCAGCCGGTACGGCGTCCAGCTCGCTCAGAGCCTTTATGGGCAGGGGCCGGTAGCCATGCTCTTCCAGGAATTTCTTCATGTGGCGGGCGATAAATGGATGGGGCCGGGCCAGTATTACGATATTATCGGCCATGGTTACTCTACTCGGTTACCGCTTGTTTTTCACTTTGCTGCTCGCGCAGAAGCGCTAATCTGGAGTAGGTGGAAACCGAGAACGGCACCAGGTAGTTAAGCACAGTCCGGACCACCGCCTCGGTGTTGAAGTCCAGGTGTATAACCGCTGAAGTTTGATTGATCAGGGTGAGGATGGTACCCACCACCAAAGCCACCCTCAGGGCCGGACCGTGTGCTATCTTGAATATGCCCGCTAACATGTCGCTCCTTGCAAGTTAGATGCGATTTTGCCACTTTAGGTTACCGGGAGGCGTAAGCGCCTTGCTCATAGCTAGCTAACCCATCATCCAGGAAGCGTATAAACTTCTCCAGTTTCCTGGTCATCTGCGGCAGGCGGGACAGCTCGCTGCCATCGGGGGCCAGGACGGCATAAAACGGCAGGGCCGCGGTCCCGAACTGCTCCACAGCATAGCGCTGCTTCTCACGGTAATTATTTCCTGCGTCGGTATACAGGCGCAAAAGGACAAAGCGCTCAAAGTGGTCTACCACCTCGGGCTCAGTGAAAATATTGGCTTCCATCCAGCGGCAGTTGGTGCAGGTATAGCCGGTAATATCCAGGAAAACGGGACGCTTGACCTGCCGGGCTTCCGCCAGGGCGTCCTCCAGTTCGGTGTGCCAGCGCAGCTGCTCCAAGCGGCCCTTCAGGACCACCCCCGATTGACCATGTGTCAGGCGGGGCGGCAGGTAGGCTTCCACGATACCCGGGATTTTCTGCCCGGTGAGTCCCACTCCCAACAGCAGGGTGATTATCAGGAATGTGCCGCTCAGCAGCAACCGGGGCACCGAAATATGCTGCACGGGGGAGTCGTGCGGCAGCTGGATTTTGCCCAGCAAATATAACCCTGTAAGGGCCATGATTACCGTCCACGAAGCCAGCACCGACTGGTGGGTGAAAAACCCCCAACTCCACACCAGGTCGCTGTTGCTGATAAACTTAAAGGCTGCCGCGATTTCCAGGAAGCCCATCACCACCTTCACCGAATTCAGCCAACCGCCGCTCTTGGGCAGCTGGGCCAGTTTCTGGGGGAACAGCGCCAGCAGGAAGAAGGGCGCCGCAAAGGCAGTGGAGTAGGCGACCATCCCGATCAAGGGCCACAGGTAGTGCCCCTGGCTGGCTGCCACCAGCAACAGCCCCACAAACTGGACCGTACAGGTGAAGGAGGTGATGGTAAAAGTCAGGGACATGAAGAATATGCCCAATATCCCGGAACGGGATTCCTGTTGCAGGCTGAACTGCCGCAACCGGGCGGGCAGTTGAATTTCGTAGAGTCCGAACAGGCTCAGGGCGAAGTAGACGAACAGCCCCGCCAGCACCATGTTCACCCACGGATTGGCGGCCAGCTGGTTGGCTCCGGCAGCCCCCAGGGTCAGGGCCAGCATCAATCCCAGGGCGGAATAGATCACGATGATACCAAGGGCGTACAACCCGGCGGACTTGGTGGCCGGCATCGTGCGGTTTTCCCCCTGTTTGAGGAAGAAAGATACCGTGATGGGGATCATGGGGAACACGCAGGGGGTCAGCAGGGCCAGCACACCCATACCGATGGCCAACAGCAGGAAGGACATTAAACCTTCCTGGATGGCAGCTTGCAGCTCCGTACCTTCCAGCCCGGAGATGTTGGCGCCCATAATTGGCTCAGCAGCGGCAATGAGGGCGAATTGTTCCCGGGGCGCTCCTTCCTCCAGGTCGAGCAGGAAGTTGAACTCCTGGTCGGCCGGGGGGAGGCACATGGTTTCGGTGCAGGCCATGAACGCCAGCCGGCCGGAGAAGGGCAGCCTGCCCGGCGGTAGGTCTGGCGCCAGCTCGAATGCCTGACTCAGGCTGACTTTGCCGGAGTGCCAACCGACATTGATCTGGAAACCCTCGTCCCAGACCCGTTTGGCGGCCGGTTCCACGAAGGCGCCGTACCCAGTTATCAGCATACTGTCATTGAGCTCGAAGTGGGTGGGAACGGGCCCCAGCCCCTCCAGGTCGCTGGAATAAACGTGCCAGCCGTCTGCAATAGTAAGGTTGGCATGCACGGTGACCTGCTCGCCGGCCCGGACGGTGTTGCGATCCACCGTTATTTCAAGGTTGACGATATCTGACAGGACTTGGGCCTGCAGCGGAAGGCCGGCCACCACCAGCGCCATAGCCAAGATTCTTGCTAATCGCAAGACTCGCCCCTCATTGCAGGCACCGGCATCATCTTAATATGGGCTGATAAATTCATTTTCATGCTAACCCGAAGCGACGGTTTAACCACCCTATAACGCCCCTGGTGGGCCGCAAGTTCCGGCGGATAGCATCGATCTGCTGCTCCACCACCCGCTCTCCCCCGGCTATCAAGCTATCGATCAGGTCAAACCGGGTCCAGTGAGCGTCCAGGGTATCGGGGTGCAGCCATACGTCCCACCGGGGGGCCAAGGCCTGGGACAGTCGGGCGGCGGTGATTTCGCTAGCCCGCCCCAGAATGGTTATGATGTTCCGCTCCGCCAGGGGGGCGAAATGGTGCACGGATACATCAACGGCAATGATAAACTCGGCTCCCAGTTGGCGAACCGCGTCGCCGGGCACCGGCTGGCCCACTCCGCCGTCGCTCAACAGGCCTGATTCCATGGGCATGGGTGGCAGGTAGCCTGGTATGGAAGCGCTGGCAGTAACCGCCTCTACCAGATTGCCCTCATCGATGACTACATCGTTGCCGGTTTGCAGGTCCACGGCGGCACAGGCAAATGGCAGCCGTAGTTCCGCAAATGTCTTCACCGGCAGCAGGGAGTCAATCAGCCGGGCCAGGCGCTCGGTCTTGACCACTCCCGGCCGGCGGTCGGAAAAGTTCAGCACCAGCTTGTGGCGCACGTAGCGGGTGGCCCACTCCAGAAAATCCGGTTTTTTGTCCGGCACCCGGGCCTGGACGGAATTGATCCCCGACTCGGCGAACTGGGGACTGGTGAGCATCTCCCTGAAACGCTGTTCGACCCAGTCGATATCAAGGTTGGCACTGTACATGGCGCCCACCACGGCCCCGATGGAGGAGCCCGCAATCATGTCCACTGGTATGTCGTGTCGGCGTAGGGCCCGGATCACTCCCAGGTGTGCCAGGCCGCGCGCTCCTCCGGCCCCCAGGGCCAAACCCACTTTTGGAATTCTCATGCGGCTGCTCCCGGAACGCCGGTTATTCCAATCTGTTCTGGCGGAGTTGGCGGGGTCACTCCACCCTGACTTTGACTATTCGTTGGGGAGTGATGGGATTATCGCGGTTGTCGGTGACGGCGGCCGCGATAGAGTCGACCACCTCCAGCCCCTCGATCACCTGCCCGAACACAGTATACTTGTTATCCAGCTGCGCCAACCGGCCCAGGGCGATATAGAACTGGCTGCCGGCGCTGTTGGGGGCCGAGGAACGAGCCATGGCCAGGGTGCCCTTTACATGGGGCCGGGGATTGAACTCGGCGTCAATGCTGTAGCCCGGATCGCCCGTGCCGTCGTTGCCCCTGTCCGGATCACGGCTGGCAATGTCGCCCCCCTGGATCACAAATCCAGGGACCACGCGATGGAAGGTGGTGCCGTCGTAGAAACCGTAATTGGCCAGTTTCTTGAAATTATTCGCGTGTCCCGGTGTCAGATCGGTATACAGCTTCAGCTTGATAATTCCGGCGCTGGTTTCCATGGTCACGATGTCATCTGCAGCGGCCGGCTCGGACTTGAAATCCGACAGACCGGCGATGCGCTCATTAATCTGCTGCCGCGTCAATTGCAGCGCACCGTCGGAATCGAAAAATTCCTCCAGCTCCACCTGACCGGCGCTATAATCGCGGCGGGCCTTAAGCTGCCCGCTATTCCAGTAGGCCCGGTAGGTGGATAATTCGCCCTCCACGTAAGTCTCCTCGAAGGAGATGGCGCCATCCCGATAATAGCCGGTTTTGGACAGCTGCTGCCGGTCCTGTCCTTGGCCCGTGAAAACGGCCACTTCCTGCTTCTCTCCCCCAGGATATGTTTTAAGCACTTCCTCGCTCCCCTTGCTGCAGGTTATGGCCATTAATATGATGAAAATCGATACGGTATAGAATGCTGTTTTGGGCAATTTATGGCTCCTTTAATCAATTATATTTCGCGAAGGCATTTGAGCCGCGCCAAGGCTCGATGCGCCCGGAAATTAGTCAGCGCCATGGACTTATGCTAGGGGAGAAGCGCCGTCGATCAGGCGCAAAATGCGGCTATTTACCGCTGCGGCCCGGCTGGGCTAATGGCATGCCCTCCCGGCACTTTGGGCATTCCCCTGGGGGCCAGCTGGCAATGGGCAGGCGCAGAAGCACTTTAGTAGGAGGCGCGATTTCAAGTCCGCCCGGGGACCGGTCCACCAGGCAGGCCACCCGCATAACCAGGGCCCCCGCCTGGCGCACCACCTCCAACAGCTCCTTTACCGAGCCCCCGGTGCTGACGATATCCTCCACCACCAACACTCGGTCATTGGGCTGCAGCTCGAATCCCCGGCGGAGGGTCATTCGGCCATCCACCCGCTCGGTAAACATGATGCGGCGATCCAGCACCCGGGCCACTGCCCCGGCGATGAGAATCCCGCCGATGGCCGCCCCCAGCACCACATCCACCTCCGCCGGGTCGATACCCTCGGCCATGGCTTGGGCCACAGCATCCAGGGCGGCGGGACGCTCCAGCAGGCGGAACTTCTCGATGTACCGGTCGCTATGCCGGCCGGAGGTGAGCAGAAAATGGCCCTCCAGCAGCGCGCCGGAGTCGGTTAACAGTTGCTTCAGGTCGAGCGCCATCAGGCCAGATCGCTAATTTGCCGGTTATAGTCCCCGACGGCGGCCACTATATCATCCAGCGTGCCTTCGCCGGCATACAGCAGCCCCCGGGAAACGCTGATGATAGTGGGCGTTTCATGGGCGCCGGCCGCCAGCGCCTGCTCCAGAGATCCGCCCTGAGCACCGATACCCGGCGCCAGGAACGGCAGCGAAGGCGCCGCCCGGCGAATGCCGGCCAAGTCGCCGGGGTGGGTGGCCCCCGTGACCAGCCCCACATTACCGGCCCCGTTGAGCCGCTCGGCCCAGGCGGCCACCTCCAGATACAACGGCCGTTCGGGGGGATAGCGCTGGAAATCGCCCGAACCGGGATTGGAGGTCAGGCAGAGGATGAAGGCCCCCCGGGCCGGGTCGGCGATGAACGGCTCCAGCGCGTCGCTGCCCATGTAAGGATTCACCGTCACCGCGTCCAGGTTCAGGTGGCCAAAGACGGCCCGGGCGTAATTGCGGGCGGAGTTGCCGATGTCACCGCGTTTGGCGTCGCCGATGATCATAGCCCGGTCACCGATGTGGGCCGCCAGTTGTTCCAGCCAGGCATACCCGGCCGAGCCGAACCGCTCGAAAAAGGCGAAGTTGAGTTTGTATCCCCACACCAGGTGGCAGGTGGCGTCCACAATCAGCCGGGCGGCCGCCTGCAAAGACGGCAGATCATTACCGTGTAGGGATGAGGTGCGCTCAGGGTCTAAGTCGAGGCCCAAACAGAGTTGGGAATGCTTGCGTGTCACTGCAGTGCGCAAACGGGCGTTGAAAGAATCCAACATACGGGGCAAAGCTACCGCGGAGAATAGCTGTTTTTCAACAAATTATGGCGATAACCAGTCCCCGCCATTTTTGCTTGGGATGGAACGAACCACCCTGAAAGCTTAGGGCCACAAGCTCTGCTATAGTCTTTATTTGCAGTGACTTACAGGCAGTCGTAAATGCTATGTGGCAGAGGATGAATCCTATCCCAAAGGCCTGCTATTACAGCGCCTTGCGGGTTATATAATAGGGCAGGGCCTCCTTGGCGGCGTACCATTTGACCAGTGGTGACTATTATCTAGGTTTCAAAGGTGATCTATCTCACAAGAAGTCTAAAGTCAAACCTTGGAAATGCCAAATATATTTCTTACTTTATAATCTTCAACAGCACTCATTTTCCCACATGGTGTCCAGAGAGGGAGCAGATGAGACGAGAATCGAAAATATTGCTATTAACAACGGCGGCGATTGTTATCGCTACTGCATGGATAGCGATTTCTATGATCTCTCTCTACCGGACCGCGCTTGGCCAGGTTCGAACCAATCTAGTTGCAATGGTCCAAAGCCAAGCCAGGTTGGTGGAAGCAGCTGGCCTGTTGGACACATTAAGTGGTGACGAAGCTAAGGGAGGCGACGCCTTTGCTGCCCAACTTGGCCGGGTAATAGACTCCCATAATAGAAACGACGGATTTGGGGAAACAGGCGAGTACAGACTTGCTCAAATTCGTGGTGATAGTATCGTATTCCTCCTTGATCATGCCGGCCATGGCGGGCTCAAAGCTGAACCAATTCATATCGATGGTGAATTGGCACAACCCATGAGACTGGCCCTCCAGGGCGATTCTGGGACCACGATTGATCTGGATTATAGGGGCATTAAAGTTCTAGCCGCTTATGTGCCAATTCGTGTATTGCATCTTGGTCTGGTGGTTAAGATAGATTTGGCTGAAATTCGTCGCCCTTATTCCACGGCGGGCATAATTCTCGGTACGTTTATCGTATTTATGATCAGCGCAGGCGCGGTTATATTTCGGCGTAACGGCAGTTCACTGATTCAACAGACGGAAGAGGGCGAAGATTTCAGGTTAATTGCTGAAACAGCATTGGACGCTATTATCAGTATGGACCAAGACTCTATTATAACATACGTGAATCCTTCAGTAAGTAAAATATTTGGGTATAGCCCAACCGAGATGTTGGGACAGCCATTGGAGATGCTGTTGCCCAGGGACCTCCAAGAGGACCATTCAATTGCATTTTTACCATTTATCGGGACAAGTGAAAAACCTGCTTCTTGGGATAAGTTAAGGCAATTAGGACAGCATAAATCGGGCAGTCAATTTCCCGTCGAAATGTCCTTGGGAATGCGCATCCAACCTGATGGATCGAAAGTAGTTATCGGTTTCCTTAGAGACATCACTGTGCGTGCTGAACTGGAAGAGATGTGGCGCCGGTACGAAACGATAATAAATAATTCATTAATCCAGCAGTCATTCATTAACAGGCAATACATTTATGAGGCGGTGAATGATGCTTACTGTAAGGCTAAAAGGCTGGAGCGGAATGATATCATAGGCAAAACGGTATCGGAAATCTGGGGCGCAAAGACATTTGAGGATACCATTGAATCCCACCTGAATAAATGCTTCCAGGGAGAGGAGGTCCACTACGAAGCGAAATTCCCATACAACGACGAGGAGGAACGGTGGTTCAGCGTTTATTACTTCCCCTATTCCGATGGTACGGGCCTGGTAACTAATGCAATTGTCATGTCGGAGGATATCACGGTTCGCAAACATGCGGAAGAGGCGCTGAAATCGAGCGAGGACCAATTGCGTCAGTTACAGAAGATTGAGGCAGTGGGACAATTGGCAGGAGGTGTGGCGCACGATTTTAATAACCTATTGCAAGTTATTCAGGGTTATACACAGATGGCTTTTGAGGAGACGGAGCCGGAAAGCGCTATTCACCAACATCTACTTGAGGCGGTGCAGGCGATCGATAAAGCTGGAACACTAATCCGTCAGTTAC
>JACZSB010000092.1 GCA_022574435.1 Fidelibacterota bacterium | reverse complement strand
CGCTACTCTCTTGCCATCCGGCGACCACACGGGAAAGACGGCGCCCAAAGTAGTTTCTTCGTACTTTCGTTCCATGCCGGTAGAGAGATCGCCGACAATAATCCCCCCAGGACCATGCTCAGGACCATGGGCTACTTTCAGTCCATCTGGCGAGAGTCGCGAAAGGGTCTCGTTGCCTTCCGCTCCCATTAACAGGCGGAGTGTCCCTTGGGACTGGGCCACACTTCTTCCCGGTGTGGCAGTATCGTGAGTTGATTCCACGGTTTCAGTGGGGGCCTGGGTTTCATCTTGTGGTTCTGCAGGCCGCGTTTGCGCGAATGTCATCCCCACGGAAAGAGAAGCCACCACAAAACCTGACGCCAAAGCCCATTTCACGCCTGCCCTGGGATTACGGCGATTGTCCTCCAGGATACGGTGAACCCTGGCAGCCACTCCCTTTTTGCTACGAACCACTCCGGGTAAAAATGCCGCCTGCTTCTGAGGCTTGAAGTTAAGCAGCGAACGTGCGTAATTCTCGACGGGCTGCTCCCCGGCAACGACCCAGTCGTCACACGCGTATTCGCCCAATCGGATCAGTCTCTTCTTTGCCAACCATGCCAGGGGGTTCCACCAGAGGATGCTTGCCAACGTCTCGGCTATGAGGCCACTGATATGGTCTCTCCGCATACAATGTGCCAGTTCATGACAGACGACTCCGGCCCAATCGACGTCATTATCCGAATCACGGGGCACCAGTAGTACCGCCTTTTGCTCCAACACCAAATCATGGGGCTGCTGATCTCCCGACTACTACGGACCTGCAGGCCCCTGCTAATCTCAAGTCTCGCTCTTGCCCAGTCTAATGCCTGCTGTATGGGCGCGCAGACCTTGGGTTGCGAACGCCTGATCAAACGTACCCCGTTTATGAACGCGATTAGCAGTCGCCCCAGCAAGATCAAGGTGACTGTCATCCAGCCAAACATAAGCGTCCCGCGCCATGGAAAACGCGTGTCTCCTGAACCCCCTTCGGCCAATGCACCGACTGGGGCAGCTTCCGTCGCTTGGATATGAGGCTGCGGCTCGGTTGAAAATGCAGACACTGCAGGGGGCATTGTCGGCCACAAATCCATCGCTTCCGGGGGTAATTCAATGGGATCGGTTGCAAACACGCCCAGTTCAAAGTGCTTGACAGGCAGGCTCATTGTTGGCACCAGCACCGCGGCCATCATGGCGTTGCCGGTGGCGCCCACACTGCTCACCGGGAAGTCGATCACGGCCCCCTTGAGCCTTCCCTGGGCAAGGATATAGCCCTCTTTGAGATCGATGTTGGCGCCCAGCGCCTCCATGGCTTTTAAGTGCAGGTCCACCGGCCGGGGGCCCCAATTGCAGCCACCGGGCAGGGAGACTTTACAGCTCCCGAAGCGGGCCAGCAGCGGTCCCAGCACGTAGAATGAGGCCCGCATGGTCTTCACCAGGTCGTAGGGCGCTTCCGGGTTGTGGCAGTCGCTGCTGTCGATCACCATGACGTGGCGGTCGAAACTGACCCGGGCGCCGATAATCTCCAACAGGCGCACCATGGTGCGGGTGTCTCGCAGGTCGGGGACATTGTGCAGGGTATACTTGTCGGGGTGCAGCAGGCAGGCGGCCATGATGGGCAGGACAGCGTTTTTAGCGCCGGAAACGGTAATCTCACCGGAGAGGGTATGCCCGCCGGAGACAATGAACTTATCCATGGCCGGCCAAAACCTCCTCCCTGCGCCGGCCCGCCAGCAGCAGCCGGGCCTGTTCCAGGCTGGCGGAGGTGATCTCAGCCCCGCTCAACAGACGGGCTACCTCGCGGCGGCGACCATCACCGGTGATGGCCTGCGAGCGGCTGACCGTACGCCCGTTTTCCACCGACTTGCTCATAATGATATGATGATCACCCTTGGAGGCGATCTGCGCCAGGTGCGTAATGCAGATGACCTGTCGCTCTTCGGCCAGCCGCTCCAGGGCAGTACCCACTGTCTCGGCGGTTGAACCGGAGATGCCGCTATCGATCTCATCGAATATCAGGGTGCCCACCGGGTCGAAGGCCGCCAGGACGGTTTTGATACCGAGCATGATGCGCGACACCTCGCCACCGGAGGCGATCCGGGCCAGGGGCCGCAAGTCCTCACCGGGGTTGGGGCTGAGATAGAACTCCACCTGGTCGTATCCCCGCTGATCGCTTTTATAGGCCTGCCCATCCAGGACGCACAGTCCCCCTTCCTGGGCAATATTTTCGGTCCTGACCTCGAATCGCGCTTTGGGCATATCCAACGCGGCCAGGCTATGAACGATATCGCCGGCCAGGCGATCCCGGGCTGCGACTCGCTTACGGGAGAGCTCCCGGCACTGCTGGGCATAGGCCGCCTGCAAATCCGATAATTCACCCTTCAGGCGCGACAGGCGCTCATCGCCGGCGGAGTAAGCAGAGATTTGTTTCAGCAGTTGGGCCTGATGATCCAGAGCGGCCGCTAGACTGCCACCGTACTTTCGCTTGATCCCCTCCAGGACTCCCAGACGCTCGTCGACTTCCGCCATGCGAGCCGGATTGACCTTGACGGTGTCGCCGAAGCGCTGGAGCTCATAGGCCAGATCCGCCAGTTCCAGGTTTAGAGATGACATCCTGGCGGCCAACTCGCCCAACTCCGGGGCCAGGGGAGCAAACTGTCCCAACTGCTTCTGGAGGCCCCCCAGTTCACCGGTGATGGAACTGTCGGCCAGCTGCAGCCGTTCCTGGAGGACTAGCAGCAGAGCGCTGAGCTCCCCGGCCTGGGAAAGCAAGCGGTGCTCGCGGGTCAGGGCCTCTTCTTCATCAGTGGCAATCTGGGCCTCCTGCAATTCGTTTAACTGAAACTGGCGCAGCTGGTACTGGTCCCGATCGCCATGCAAACCGGCTTCCAGCTGCTGGTATGCGTCCCGCACCTCATTTAAGCGCTGGTAAGTGCCGGCCAACTGCTGCCGCTCAGCCGACAGTCCGGCGTAGGCATCGAGGAATTCCAGGTGGGTGGCCACCCGCAGCAACGATTGGTGCTCATGCTGGCCGTGCAGGTCAACCAACGGTGCGATCCGCTCTTCTAAGGTGGCCAGTTTCACCGGCTCGTCGTTCAGGAAAATGCGGGAGGCCCCTCCTACCCGGATCACCCGCCTAACCAGCAAAGTGTCGGAGCCTGTTTTCAGCTCCCCTTCAACCACGGCGGCTTTTTCTCCCGTGCGGACGATCTCACTGGAAACCCGGCCGCCCAACAGCAGGCTCAACGCCTCGATAAGCATAGATTTGCCGGAGCCGGTTTCACCGGAAATGATGTTCAGGCCCTCATGGAAGGTCACTTCCAACTCCCGGACCACGGCCAGGTTCTTAATGTACAGACGGCTGATCACGCCGTTTAGTCCACCATATATAAGTTACCGCACCTAAAATCGCGCCCACCTGATCGGCCGACCAATCGGCGAAAGAACTATCCCGCCCGGGGATCAACAATTGGTAAAGTTCATCAAAGGCTCCAAACAGCCCGGCCAGGATGATGGCACTACCAAGCAATAACCGGTCTTTGAGTCCCAGACTGGCGGCCGCCCGGTAGACCAGGACGCTGAATACGGCATATTCCCCAAAATGGATCAGCTTGTCGTAAGTCAGCCACTTGACATCAGGGAAACTGCGCCCGGGAATGGAGGACAGCGCCACGATCAAGGCCGCATACAGCCCGGCCCATAATAATTGACGGTTCATGCCGCGCTGTCATACCGCGCCAGGGCGGCAGGTAAATGTTCTAATATCTGGAGGGCGTTCATTCCTGACTCCCCCACCTCGGCCCGGGCCAGGTCGCCGCCCCGTCCATGGATAAAGACGCCCATAATGGCCGCTTCGTCGGGGCTGTAATTCTGGCTGAGGAAAGTGCCGATGATCCCCGATAGCACGTCGCCGCTGCCGGCGGTGGCCATACCGGGGTTGCCGGTGCTGTTGATGATGATATCACCGGTGGAAAGCAAGGTCAGGGTGGGGGCGCCCTTGAGAACCACCGTATGGGGGAAATAGGAGCGTACCTCCGCCAGTACACCAGCCGGGTCGTTAATGACCTCGTCCAACTCATGGTCGAACAGGCTGGCAAACTCCTGGGCGTGGGGGGTCAGGACCAGCGGCCCGCCGGCGGCATTGAGCAGGTCCATGTTATCAGTAAAGGCCATCAGCCCGTCGGCGTCCAACAGGATGGGGGCCTCCAGATGTTCGAAGATCCCCTGCACAAACTCCTTAACTTGAGGAGAGCGGGACAGGCCGGGGCCCATGACCACAGCCGAGCACCAACTCAGCGGTTCCTGAATCGCCGATACATGCTCCGGGAGGAATATGCCCCGTTGGTTGTCCTCCAGGCCCAAGGTGATCACCTCGGGCATGCTGGGGGCGTAGAGCTGTTGAATAGAGGCCGGGCAGGCCACCAGTGTCAATCCTGAACCGGAGAGCACGGTGGCTCGGGCAGTGAGCACCGCCGCGCCGGTCATGCCCTGGGAACCGGCGATGACCAGGGTTTTTCCCTGACGGTGCTTATAAGTACGCCGGGCCGGTGGGTGGAACAGCCGGGAAAAATCTTGCCCGGTAAATTGGAAGTGTCCGGTGTCATCCTCGCTGATGTCCAGAGCGGCAAACCCGATATGGGCCACTACCACCCTGCCGGCCAGATCAGGCCCATCACCGATCAATAGCCCCAGTTTGGGATGCCCCATGGTAACGGTGACATCGGCCTTGATGGCCGTCTCCCAACTGCGCCCCGTATCGGTGCTCAGCCCCGTGGGCACATCCACCGCCAGGACCGGCCCCGGCTGCTCGTTGATGGCTTGCACCCAGGCCGCCACCGGCTCACCCAGTGGCCGGTCCACCCCGATTCCCAGCAGGGCATCAATCACCAGGTTGTCAGCGGGCCAGGCCACATCATCCGACCGGGCTGACTCTCGCAGCTGCACATCCGCCAGCCGGTAGGTCTCCCCCACTACCGCATCCATCCCCTCAATATCGCTCAACAAATGTACTGAGCAGGAATAGCCCCAGCGGGCCAGAAATCCGGCCGCGGCGATACCATCGCCACCGTTATGCCCTTTGCCGCAGACCACCACCACCGGTCGGTCCGTATCCCCCCGGAGCAGTTTGGCCGCTTCCACCGCCACCACCCGGCCGGCATTGCGCATCAGGTCGATTTCCCCCAGCCGCCCGACCCGCACGGTATGACGGTCAAGAGCCCGGGAGCGTTCAGTGTCGAATACGCTAATCATTAGTCACTACCAATGCTGTGGCCACGGCGTGATTGTTGGTATGGCTGATGGATAGCTGCAGTTTGGCATCTCCGCCGGTCCAACTTGCCACCGGTATTCCCTCGGGCGTACGATCAATACCGATGCTGGCAAATGGTATCGGGTCCCGGACGCCGGCGGCGTAAAGGGCTTTTTTCACAGCTTCCTTGGCGGCGAATCGCCCGGCAAAGTGGATGGCCGGCACCGGCTGACGGGCACAATAGTCGATTTCGGTCGTGGTATAAATCCGACGGACAAAGCGGTCCGGCCACCGGGCCATCAACTCCCGGATGCGCCGCACTTCAACGATATCTGTCCCAATGTAGATCAAGCCCGGTTGTGCCGGTCGACGATCTCGATCAGCTGGTAAATATCTTCCAGGACATAGTCTGCGCCGGAATGCTCCACTTTGCCGGTATGGCCGTACTTGGCGAATGCAGTAAACATACCGACATTTCCAGCACCTACCAGATCGCGCTCAGGCCAATCCCCAACCATGATAGATTCACTGAATTTAACATCCAGCAGCCGGCAAATCTCACGGAAAGGCGCGGGGTCGGGCTTATGCACATGGGTGTCGTCAAAGGTGACCACGGCATCGAACAGATGATGAAAGTTCAGGTAGCATAGGCGCATCCAGGCTTCCCGGCCGGGGGCATCGGAGACCACTCCCAACTTGAGCCCCTTTTTCGCCAGTTTCAGCAGCGTTTCGGTGACCCGGGGATAAAGCAATAGCGAGGCCTCCTTGGCTCGCCGGTAAGAGACAATGGCCGAAGCCAGGTATTTATAATTTACCCCACCGGTCACCTGGCGCAGGAAATCATCGAACACCTCCTGAAACTCATAGCCCTTATCGTCATAGATAGCCTTAATGTCAGCCACAGCTTGGTCACGATCCAGCGCTAATCCGGCGGAAATCATGCCATCAACGGCCGCCTGCACCGAGGCGTCTTTCATTTTCATGAAATCCAAAAGGGTGTTGTCCAAATCAAAAATCACCGCTCTGATCGGTCCGGTCACTAGTGGTCCCTCAATTTATTAAAAAGCCCCGCCCTGATTGCTCACGGGCGGGGCTGGCAGTTGCTCCCGTCACGGACGCCCGGCTAGTGCGATCCGCTCAATTGATCAAGTTCGTAGCGGGCCGATTTCCTGATGGCGGCGTCGCGACCCTTGCCCGCGTTTCGGAAGGCCTCCAGAGCCGCCTGGCGGTTTCCCAGCGCCTTCTCGGCAATGCCCTTCTCAAACCAGGCGTATTCGAAATTGCGCTTCAGGTCGGTACTGCGCTTGGCTGCCTGCTGGGCCTCCGCATGCCGGCCCAGGGCGTTGTAGGCCGCCGCCAGCCGCCAGGCCGTACGATGGTCGCGGCGCTTTAGATCGGCCGCTTTCTCCAGAGGCGCCAAGGCATCCTCCCAACGCTCTTGATCGCTATAGAGCTCGCCCAGATATTCGTGCGCGGTGGAGCTCTTCGGGTTGGCGGCGATGGCGGCCCGGAATGCTTCCTCCGCTTCCTTGGGACGGCCTGAACTCAAGACCGCTCCCAGCCCTATCCAGGCTTTGTCCGCTTGCGAATCATAGGATAGGGCCTGGCGATAGGCGGCCTCAGCCTGATCAGACTGGGCAGCGGTTCGGAAGATATTACCCTTTTCCACTATTGCCGTGATATAATCAGGTTTGACCTTCAGCACTTGATCCAAGATTTTCAGCGCCTCATCGGTATCGCCCATGTTCTTATAACACTTGGCCAGACGGTAGTAGGCCTTATGAAAGGTGGGATCCAGATCAATGGCCTGTTCGTAAGAAGCCAGAGCTGCTTCCCAATCCCGGGCGTTATAAAGCCGGTTACCCTTATTATATTCCTCCGCCACCAGCCGGTACAATGCTTTTGTATAGCTCTCACTTTCGGGATTGAGGCCGCTGGCCTGCCGGAAGGCATCCGCTGCCGGCCGGGGGCTGCCGGCCTTGGTGAGCGCCAACCCCAGTCCGAAGTGCGCGCTGGCAAAGCGCGGGAACTCGCTGACCACCTTTTCGTACTCTAAAATTGCATTGTCAAAATCGCGCTCATCGTAAGCGCGACGGGCCCGGCTCATCCCACCGCTGAGGGCCGCGATGCGCTCGGCCTTGGATCGAAATTCATCATTTCGCGGATCTTTCTCGATGGCCTTGGTGATATTTTCCTGAGCGCCCTTAAGGTTATCCCGCTCCAAAAAGACCACGCTAAGTTCAAAGAAGGCTGGAGCGTAGTTCTCGTCATCCTCGATTATCGCTTGCAGCATTGACGCGGCCTGGGCCCAGTTGCCGCTCGCCATTTCCGCCTTGGCCTGGGACAGTCGCGTTTCCAGGTCCTGGACGGTGGGACCGCTGGCGGCCACAGCCATGGTCATCGACAGGGCTACTGCATACCATAACTTCATTCTGTGTGTTCCTCGTTTTACCATAGCAAAATTATGTTTTCCTGACGGAATTTTCGGTGTTATTCTATGTCCGGCACCCGGCCGGGGTCAGCTAGTTGCAGCCTCACCATATCTTTACTTCCTCGAGCAATTCTCCGGCCCGCTTCCTGTCGATTCATTCACCTCCCGCCGAACAACCGCCGGCTGCAATATACATAGTACGCCCCAGAGCGCGGATGGGTCGAGCCCTCGTGCGTTGACGGGCAGTTTGGGTTACTTTCCCCCGAGACTCACACCGATCTGCGAGGTGACGTAATGAAGTGGAATGGTTCGCTCGTTCGGATGATGACGCTTCTGGCATTGAGTGCCTTCCCAGCCGCACTGCTTGCGCAGCAACAGGTTCCCTGGAACGCGATGAAGCGCGGAAGCGACAACATCGAGGTGATAGGACACGTTCCCCTGGGTCCTCCGCTTTCGGTTGCTGACATGGACATCGAGCAGGAACTCGACCGTCCCTACGCGTACGTGGCACGGATGGTCTACGGTGAAGCTGGGCCGAAGGGGCTCGACATCGTCTCTCTCGCCGATCCCGAGCACCTCGAGGTGATCTATCGTTGGCGGATCGAGGACCAGGATTTGCATCTCCGCACCGGCGGAATGGACGTCAAGCACTTCAAGTGGAACGACCGCTACTACGTGGTGCAGTCTCTCCAGTTCGGGCGGGGCGGACCGGATTCGGATCTTGGCGCTGTAGTGCTGGACGTGACGGGGCTCCCTGACCCCAGCAAGGTCCGTGAGGTCGCCCGCATCCGAGAACCTGAGCTTCCCGGCGGCTTCCACAACATCTTCATCTACAAGCATTCGGATGGCCGCGTCCTCCTTCTCACAACCGTGAGCGGGCCCTTCGCCCACGTGTACGACCTGGGGCGGGTAGTGGGTGGCGACTTGGAGAATGCTCTTGTCGGCAGGATTCCCGTTCCCGAGAGCGCTGTGGGAACCGGTAGCCGTCGCGGATACCACGATTTCTATGTTGGCTTCCACCCCGAGAGTGGGACAGACCGCTTTTACGGTGGTGGGACGGGCCGCTACTACGTGTATGACATCACCGACCTCGACAACCCGACGCTGCTGGTTACGCTCTCAGGGACCAGTGGAG
>JACZSB010000091.1 GCA_022574435.1 Fidelibacterota bacterium | reverse complement strand
GCCCAACGATTTCTCGTACACGAGTTCCATCGGCTTGAAGCCGACAATCCCCACCGCTTCGCCTTCAATCTCAATGGCGTATACGTCTTCGGAAAATGCCCCACTTGCCACTTCACCCAGCCACCCAACGGCATCATCCTCGGTATAGGGATGAGGGAATGTGCTCGACAAGTTTCTCCATATTTTACGGTTGTTGGCGTACTTCGCGATACTGGGCGCGTCGCTCATGGCCCACCGCCGTAAGCGATAGCCATTCCCGGTAAACTCCACGGCTAGTCTCCGCTAGTTCTCAACCGATGTCCGATGTTTAAGGGGCGGCATATGCGCACCAAAGTGAAGGACTAGCGAATCCGAGAAGTCTACAATTGCGCCAGTACCTTGCCGCCGAACTCTTCCGTCCCGATTAGTTCGAGAGCACCCTCGGGATCCCGAAGATCGGGCGTCGTGTACCCCTGGCCGAACACGCTCCGCATTGCGTCCCAAATCGCCCGGGCCTCGTCGGCCATATTCAGGCACAGCACATAGGGTCGGCCCATCTCGCCCAATTGCAGGGAAAGCAGCAACCCACGGCGGAGGTTCTTCGTGTCCACCACCTGGAGAATGTTGGTGGGATTCTGCTCCATGAGGATGTTACGGGTGACCACCTCGTCCTCGCTTGAGGGGATGAAATTATTTATGCCCGGAGTATCGATAACCTCCCAGTCGCCATGATCGCCGGACAGCTTGCCGGTGGTAATCTCCACCGTGGTGCCGGGATAGTTGGAGACATTCACATAGCGGCCGGTGAGGTAGCCAAAGACCACCGACTTGCCTACATTGGGATTCCCCACCAGGGCGATCGTCCGTTTATCGGAGGAAATGGCGGTTGCGCCCGATCCATGATTACCGTGCACCTGGTCAGACTCCCTTATTTGCCGCTGCTGGTTGGCAATCCTCGCAGATTCCAAATAGCTGGTGGATATGCCTGACCAATTTAAAATGGTGCTGCTTGGTCAGATGCACTTGGCGGGCCTCGATCTCCTGGTCGACAAACTCGATAATCCGGCCGCACTCGAGGCAGATCATGTGGTCGTGGTGGGGCTTGGGCAGCTTGTTCTCATAGCGGAAGCGCCCATCACCAATGTTCATCTTGCGAACAAAACCCCCTTTTTCCAGTATCTCCAGGGTACGATAGACGGTGGCCCGGGAAACGGAAATCTGATTGCTGCGCAGGGAGAACAGGATGTCATCACACTCGCGGTGCTCCTCGCTGGCCAGGATATCCTCCAGGATAGCTATGCGCTGGCTGGTGAGACGGAGCCCTTCTCGTTGCAGGGTATCCTTGAAATGCTCGATATTGCTATTTTTGATAGTCACGTCTTTGCTTTATTGAGACTCAGTCTCAATATAAATTTAGCATGCCGCCGCTGCAATCACAAGGGATTCTCTTAATACTGACCAATGATTTTTCCAGGCGGGGGGCACAATGGGGCAACTGGAAGAATGGGGCTAGAAGCTGGATGCTCGATGGGACCCCGCCAACGGCGGGGCTGGAGGCTCGATGGTTGAATTTGGATGGAACCGTGCTATGGGCGTGGTTTGAGGCCAGAAACTTGAAACTCGAAACCTTGGCCTGAGCTTGTCGAAGGCTCATAACTCCCTTTTACAGCCGCGTCAGATGAGCGTATTTCGCTACCAGTTTTTTGGATATGCCCCCTTCAAATTCAACCGTGAGCTTCAGGTTATCCCCGACACCCTCACGTTGGCGGATCTTACCAACGCCGAACAATTTGTGCTCTACCTGGGAGCCGACCACGAAATCGTCCAGTACTGACCGCACCGCCAACTCCCGAGACTTGCGCCGCCGGCTGGCTTTCACCGCAGTGAGTGATAAATTCTTCTCGTCATGGTCAGGTTTTGATGGCCCCCCGTGGTGCCAGATCACAGACTCTTCGGGCAGCTCCCTAAGGAAACGGCTGATAACGGTGCCGTGCTCGCTGGTGCCCCACCGGCGCCGGCTAGTGGCATAGGTGAGATAGGCTTTATCCCGGGCCCGGGTCAAGCCCACATAGAACAGACGGCGCTCCTCCTCTTCGTCGCAGCCATCCCCATCCAGCCGGTTCAAGGGAAACAGCCCTTCCTCCAACCCGGTAATGAAGACCACTGGAAATTCCAACCCTTTGGCGCTGTGCAACGTCATCATGGTCACAGCATTAGTATCGTCTGACCAGCGATCCACGTCGCTCAATAGCGACACCTCCTCCAAAAAATCCCCCAGGCGGGCCCCTTCCTTAGCATGGCTGAAATCTTCTATACTGCTGACCAGCTCGTTAATATTCTCCAGCCGCTCGGGAGCATCGGCTGTTTCCTGGCGTTTATAGTGCGCGATCATCTCTACGGCCTCAAGGAAAGTTATGGCCAGCTCCGATAGGCTCAGCCGTTGCGACCGCCGGGTTGATTTGCCCCTGGTATATTCCTCCACCACTTCGATTTTTCGACCCTCTAAAGCCGGACTGCCGGCCAGGTCGCGGTAGCGCCCAATAAGCGCCTTGAAGGCTTGCATGGCCTGGGCCTGTTTGGGCTGTATTCCCGCTTCATCGCCGTGATCCAGGGCCTCGAATAGATCCAGCTTCCGTTCCCGGGCAAAGACCCGCAGCCGATTCATGGAGGTTTCACCGATGGCCCTCGGTGGGAAGTTTATTACCCGCTCCAGACTGATACTATCTGACGGGTTGACCAGCAGGCGCAGGTAGGCCAGGACGTCCTTGATCTCCTTGCGGTCATAAAATTTCGTGCCGCCCACCAGGTTGTAGGTGATGTTGCCCCGCCGCAGCATGTCCTCCAGGGCCCGGCTTTGGGCATTGGTGCGAAATAGAATCACCATATCGCGGAAGCGTCGCTTGCCAACCAATACCTCGTCTTGTATCCGGTGCAATACAATCTCGGCTTCCTCCCGCTCGTTGGCCGCCGGAAAAATTTGCAGTTTTTCCCCTCCCTTTCGAGCAGTCCACAGCGTTTTGGGAGCCCGGTTCTTATTTCGTTCCACCACCGCATTGGCCGCCGCCAGAATTACCGTTGTGGAGCGGTAGTTCTGTTCCAGTTTGAATACCTTGGCATCATGGAACACCTTGGAAAAATTCAGGATATTGGTGATGTCCGCCCCCCGCCAGCTATAGATCGACTGGTCGTCATCGCCCACTACGCAAATCTGCCTGTGCTTCTCAGTCAGCCGCTTGATGAACTCGAATTGGGCCCGGTTGGTATCCTGGTACTCATCCACCAACACATATTTGAAACTCTGGCGGTAATACTCCAATACTTTAGGATACTGGTCGAATAGATCCAGTGGTAGCATCAGCAGGTCATCGAAATCAACGGCATGATTATTTTTTAAGGCCTGTTGGTAATCCTGATATACCGCCACCACCAGGGCGCCGTCAGCGCCTTTGGATTCCGCTTCCATCTGATCAGCGCGGACCAGTTTGCTCTTGGCGCGGCTGATGGCTGCCAGAAAGTATTGCGGTGGATACAGGTCCAGGTCGTAATCGTTCTCCACCAGCACCTGTTTAATCAGGCGCAGCTGGTCATCCTTGTCATAGATTACAAAATCACGGCGATAACCCAGCAGGTGCCCATCCTTTCGTAGAATCCGGGCACAGGTGGAATGGAAGGTCCCCAAATTGACATTTCGACCACCATCGCGCAATCGTGACCAGCTGGTGCCGTTAGTCGGTAACGATTCCAGCTCGTTTCCGTTTAGGAGCGAATCCACCCGATTATGCATTTCCCGAGCAGCCTTGTTGGTAAATGTCACGGCCAGGATCGACTCCGGCGCCAAGCCCACTTCCTTCACCAGATAGGCGATTTTATGGATTAAAACCCTGGTTTTACCGCTGCCGGCGCCGGCAAATATCAACACCGGTGAATCGACGCATTCTACAGCCTCTCTCTGCGTAGCGTTGAGGTGTTTCAGCTCCATCCGGTCAATTCCCCCTCGTAGCGAGTTAAATATTCAGCGCCCTTGCCCAAGTCTGAGCGCTCTGGTGGCTTTTTGATGATCCTTGAAATTTTTGTTGAAAATATGCCCTCCCCGTCCATCAGCGACATAGTAAAGGAAATCCACCGCGGCAGGCTCCACCGCCGCCTGGATCGCTGCCAGACCGGGACTATTAACCGGTCCTGGGGGCAATCCCCGGTGAAGATATGTATTGTATTGGGAAGGATATTTGTAGTCCCGGTAAAGGAGCCTCCGGGGACTATCCGGGATAGCATATTGGACGGTGGCATCGGCCTGCAGGCGCATACCCCTCTTTAGACGGTTGTGGTAAACCGCCGATACCAGCACCCGCTCGGAATCGATCCTGGCCTCTCCCTCAATAATAGAAGCCAGTATCAGTATGTCTAAATCGGTTAAACCCAGGGTGGAGCCCCGGGCGATAATATCATCTGTCAACTGCTGCCGATTCCGCTCAACCAGCAGCTCCAGGATTGATTCCTCATTGCTGCCGTTGGGGATCAGGTAAGTATCAGGAAACAGGTAGCCCTCCAGGGTTTTGGCCTCAATGCCCAAACTCGATACGAATGCGGTGTCCTCCGTCAGGGCGATAAACCTGGCCGGGCTAATGGGATATTTGGCGGCGATAAATTTGGCGATCTCCCTGGACGTCAGCCCCTCATGGATAGTAATCCACACCTGATTCCTGCGATGATCGACGAGTTGGCTGACGAGATCACCCATATTACGGACGTTCATCAGCAGGAAATTCCCCGGCCGGAGCGATCGGCCACCGAACCTCAGGCGCATGGCATTCACAAATGCACCCCGATTGCGAATGAAACCCCGGTCATGCAGCAATTGGGCCACCTTATACGCCGAGGCGCCCTCCGGAATGGTGACCTGATCTCGAAAGATAACTGGAATTGACCAGCTCAAGAGTAGAAACCTGAATGCCAGAAAAGTAATCGTGGCTGTTAATATCAAGGCCGCAAGCCATTTGCTCCAACTATTATTGAATTTATCCCCCCGCATGAAGGGCCTGAATTTAACCGCTTACAAGCAGCAAATTCAACATAAGGGGTAATCTCGGACCAGCTGCGGCGTCCTTGACTGCCACAATCGCGTCGGGCTAAATTTTGCGGCATGAGTAAGAGCAGCCAAAAAGAGGCAACGCCCATATTAGGCCGCTGGGAGTTCAGCCGCATTAATTATCTGATCTTCCTGGCCGGGATTGTGGACATTCTCCTGGCCTATGTAATCATGGCCACCGGTGACACAAACAGCTTCCAGGCTCTGACCTTGGCGCCCATTATGCTCGTCATTGGCTATATCCTACTCATCCCGCTGGCTATACTTTATAAGCCGGGCCGAGGGGCGCGCTAAGCCCATCCAATCGCTGGAAATTGCCAGTCGGCAGTGGCGGATCACAATTGCCCCTCGTTTGTTAGCCGTAGTAAACAACTTTTGCCCAGGGTAACTTCGGCTGTCCTTTACCGGGACCGTAGTTCAGATTGGTTAGAACGCCGGCCTGTCAAGCCGGAGGTCGCGGGTTCGATCCCCGTCGGTCCCGCTGCTCCTGAAGCCCCTTTTCTCGTCGTGGAAGCGGGGCTTTTTGCTTGCGAGCCAATTGGTGGTGATTGGTGAGGTTTGGGGTCTAAATAGCGAATATATAGCGAATCGCCTTTCATCACTTCCTCAAACTTCTGGTAGTTTTCAATTTGCAAGCTCAGGATCAATCCCGCGTAGTGCTGCTCCGTGAATATCACGCTTGAATGGCCCAGGAATCGGCTGGCAGCGAATATGTCCCGCGTGGCAAGGTAGAACATAGACCCGGCTGTCTTTCTGAGCGTGTGAGGGCTAGCGCCTTCAATACAGGCCTGTCTCATTAACCACTTTACCCGAGTATATACCTGGTCCTTGGTGAAATTGAAGGGGCCGTCCGGCTCATGTTTCCGGCTCTCGAGTATTTCCTTCACCATTTCGCCCTTGCTGATACTCCGAGCCGTGGAGGTCTTGGTCTGCTGAAAATGGACCGCGTTCTGTCCGTTGTTGGCCCAAGTGAGATTGGGGACAAGGGCTTCTCTCAACCTGCACCCCGTATAAAGGTAGAATAGGGTCAGGTCTCTAGCGTCCTTTTGGAATTGGTCTGCAAGATCAAGCCGCTCAATGGCAAAGTATAGGGCTGCTCTTTCGTCTTCGTTCAAATAGCATACATCTGACTTTGTAACCTTCACCGGGAGAACATCGGCCAGGGGTGATTTTTTCATGTACTCTTTTCGCACTGCGAAATTGAATATTGTTCGCAATCCGCGAAGGTTTGTATTTACACCCTCCGGCGCGAATCCCCGTTCCTGGCGATAGATTTTGAAGCCCTCAAAGTCTGCTTCCGCTATTTTGTCGAGCACCCTAGCTTTGAGGCCCGGATCATACTCTAAAAACGCATTGTATGTGTTCCGATTGCGCTCAAGCGATCCCTCGCTCATGCTTCCTGAATCGATCTTAAGCTGCTTGTCCTGTTCAAAGGCCCCCATAGCTGGTGAAGGGTTGCGACCCTTGACGGGGCTTCTGGTGGGGCTTGTAGACCATTTCTAATCTTATCCTGCTCAACCAATATCGACCGCCTAAGCTTTGCCGCGTCGGCCTCCTGTACGTCGTCAGAGCAAAGCGAGCTACTCGGGCCTAAAACTAAGAGACACATTTTGTGTTTCCAAGGTTTAGCTGACGCCTCATTTGAAGCGTCCTTCGCTTGATTTTTTCCCGCTTCATGGAACTCACCACACTCCGTACAAAATCTCCTGAGTTTTAGCCCAATATGGTCGGTAATGTGGTGAGTCCAGGGCGTAATGAGGTGAGTTTTTAGCGAGTTTAAGTGGGATGATGCCCATTGCGGCCTCGTCAGGTCGGGTGACCAGTTCCCTGAGCAACAACATCATGGTCTAGCATAATGCTCTCATGCCGTGCACGTTCCCATAACAGCCTTGGATACCATCCCCCAGCTCCAGAAGCCGTACTCCCACTCACCGAACAACCAGATCAATTATGTGTCAACTGAAAGACCAAAGACTAACTTACCCTGTGGTCCCATCAATGGGGGCAGGTCAATCAGGAAATTACAAAACATTGAAGAAAGAGCCGCAGCAGGCAACCGAATTACAGAATAATTAGAACAAAGAGAAATCAGAATCATTCTAAGGCAGTGACTGGGACACACTCGAATAACGGATGGTAACGAACTTATATCCCGGTCCGGACATTAAATTATATTCAGGATTTGATGGTGAACTTAGCGCAGAAAATATTATCGCAAGCCTCTGTTCCGGGCCTCTTTTGGGCCAATCTATCCAAGATTTGCAGAGGCTACAAAAGGAGTTCGAAGCCTCCCGCGATAAATTGCAGGTGAGCCCAGATGTACTGGAGATGATTGAAAGCGAAATCCCCAAACTGGAGACACTGACGATTCCTCCGTCCCTGGAAAAAGCGGATTCGATTGATCATTTTGGCTATCAATTTTTCAATAATCGTACCCGGGTCGATCTCTGGGAAAACCTGCCCCTTCCAGCCGACTATCTCCTTGGCGCCGGCGATGAAATCATCATCTCCCTGTGGGGAGAATCCCAGTACCGCAATGCTCATGTTATCAATCGCGGCGGCAGTATCTACATTGATAAGGTGGGGCTGGTACCCCTCACGGGCAAGACCGTGCGGGAAGCCACTGATTACCTGAAGCGTCATTTTGGGCAGGTCTATTCGACTTTGCGCAATCCCGATCCGACCACTTTCATCGATGTCGCCATCGGCAATCTAAAGATGATCAATGTCTCGTTCATTGGGGAAGTCAATCAACCGGGGATTCATGCCCTGCATCCATTCTCCAGGGTCACGACCGGTCTGATCCAGGCCGGTGGGATTGCCCTGTCAGGCTCCTTGCGGTCGCTGCAGGTGATTCGCGATGGCCAGCTGGTCACCACCGTTGACCTGTACGCCTATCTGCTGCAGGGGGAGGGGACCTCTGATCTGCAACTTCGGGACCAGGATATCGTCTACATTCCGCTGCGCAAGTCGACCATAACCATCAGCGGCGAGGTGCATCGTCCGGCCATATACGAGGCTCTGCCGGGCGAAGACATCGGCACCATGCTCGCCTATAGCGGTTTCATCAAGCCGTTGGCAGGTATGATGGCGGAAATACAGCGGGTTATCCCTCCGGAATCTCGGGCAACGGACGATGACGCATTCTTTACCCAGTACGTTGCGCTCGATAAAATCAAGACTGTCGCGAGCCAGGTTGGGGATAAAATCATTGTTCAGACGGTCTTTCCTGCGGCGAAGGAAGTCTATGTGTACGGCCAGGTGAAGCGTCCCGGAAAATTCAGCTACCAGGATTCCATGCGTGTTCTCGATCTGCTCAAAATGGCAGGCGGCATCGAGGATGATAGTTTCTGGAAAAAGGTCTATACCGAGAAGGCCGAATTGATCCGCCGCGACATGAATAATGAATACGCCCTTACTTTTCCCATTAATCTCGCGGCATTGCGGGCCGGCGATGCCTCCCAAAATCTTATGCTGCAAAATTTTGACCAGCTTCTCATCCGCTCAAACCCCTTCAACGATGCGCCCAAGAATGTGGTATTAGTGGGCGAAATCAATGTGCCTGGGGTCTATGTCATTCAGAAAGATCATGAGTCACTTGAAAATATATTCGCCAGGGCCGGGGGATTTACGCCCCGAGTCTTCGAGCCGGGTATCCGGCTGTATAGAATGGGGGAGCGGGTTATTCTGAGGGATTACTCCATCCAGGTTAGCCACGGCGATAGTGTCGTCGTACCCATCTACCCGCGGGTCGTCCGGGTGATCGGC
>JACZSB010000090.1 GCA_022574435.1 Fidelibacterota bacterium | reverse complement strand
CTTGCTCCAGGGATGCTAAATCCGCCAGTAGCAGCACAACGTTTTCGTTACCGGTGGTTTCCACGATATCCCCAAGGGCCGCCTCCCCCTTTTCCCGGTTGCGGCAGACCATGAGCACCTGGGCGCCCCGGGCGGCCAGCTCCCGGGCGGTTTCCTTACCGATGCCGGTGTTGGCGCCGGTTACCAGACAGGTTTTTCCCTGCATACTGAATAATCCCTATCTTTCAACGGCATAGGCCGCCAAGGATTGATGGAATGAAATATGGTTCCCCGGTTTTGGCCGGACACCTGTAAATTTACGGCGGAACATGCCGGACAGTATTCCCCATACAATTCCGTCGCCGGTGACCTTTCCGCAACCGCCGACCGATCCGGGCGACCCGCGACTCAAACACCGCCTGCAGCAAGCAGTCCGGGACGCGAGGCCCACAGTTCGGGGCCGGGCAAACGGGGCGGCATCATTATTTGTGATATTCCCGATCACCGATGGCTGGGGTATGCGTTTGGGTGGAACCCGGTGCGGACAATGCTGGCCGAGGGGAGAGGTATCCGGCTATAATTTTTTTAATGGTTACTTATGATATCAACGCAACATGTTTCCTGTCTGAATTTTTCAATACATCCCTTGATATATAGTACTTTGCTTGGTAATATTCTAAGTATAAAATTACAGGTTACGTGAACAGATTTGCTATTATTCGAGTATTGTAGGACATGCGCCTAAACAATGCGATTGGAACTTAATAGAATAACAGATTATGCGTGGTGTCATTAAAGCCTTGCACTGCACCAGAAGTCATGCAGCATAAAATACCTCGTTGGGAGTTTATTAATCACAGGGCGTTCAAATGAAGTGCCCTTATTGCGCTGAGGAGATTAAGGAGGAGGCGCTTGTTTGCACACATTGTAATCGTGACTTCACGTTAATTAAACCGATACTAGAGAAGTTAGGAAATTTAGAGAGCCGCATTTCGGCAACTCAGCGCCAAGTCACAGACATTCTCAAAAATCTTTCAAGCGTTCGTTATAATTCGATGGAATCGCGGTCGAGCAATATGAAGTATTATCGACGTGCGACTATTCTATTGGTGGGGCTGGCAGTGGGGAGTACCTTATTAATTACGAAAACCGAGAACATTATACCTATTATGATTTTGCTGCTAAGCCCCCTCATTATCGGCATATGGCTCGGGTTAATAGTTCCATACATGCACCTGGGAGTATATGCGCTTATCGGAGGGATAGGTGGCGTAGCAGCGTTCATAACCGTAGTTATTGCACTTGGAGGTGGTATCCAGTGGTCTGGTATCATTCCGGTTGGTTTTTTCATCATATCATTCAGCACAGGCGGTCTCATCGGCGATTGGATTGAAAGGAAAAGATCCCCTATTCGCCCAACGGCAGCGTTCGCAGAAAAAATTGCCCGGGGAGTAGTTGGCTCTACTAACAGTCCCTCTCCTCAGGTCGAAAGTAAGGTGAAACGCTTAGCCGATATTTTCGCCGCGCTGGGGCCTCTCTTAAGTCTTATTGGGACAATAATCGCTGCTTACTTTGCGTTCCGGGCATCAATATTGCCCAAATGAATCAGCGAGGAAATCGTGGGCGCTCTTCCTCCTAGCTCGCACTAATGACTCCCTTTTATGACACAAGCCATGACGACAGAATAATCTAAGCTGTCTGTATCACCGAGTCTAAGGCACCATAAACCAAATTCCCCCCAGTACATCGATATGAGGTTTACCTTAGGCCTTCGTCGAAATTTAGCTGGCCAATTTAGCGATTTGGAATACCAGAGACCGGCAGCCTGTAGCCGCCACAAGCCGGCAGCAGACCTCTAATGGCTAACCACCGCGGCTGTGCCTAAATTCCACCTCCAAGCAACAACCACGAGGGACACCATGAACCTGCCGACGCGCGCACAGGCCTGGGAACTGCTCACCGAATACACTAAAAGCGATGCCCTGCGCAAACACGGCCGGGCGGTGGAACAGGTCATGCGGACCTACGCCCGGCAGGCGGGAGAGGACGAGGAACTGTTCGGGATCATCGGCATGCTGCACGACTTCGACTATGAGAAGTACCCCACCGAGGACCAGCATCCCTTCGTCGGGTCCAAGATCCTTAAGGAACGGGGCTACCCCGAGGAGGTGATCACCGCTATTCTGGGGCATGCCCAATACAGCGGCGTCCCGCGGGAATCGCTGGCGGCCAAAGCGCTATTCGCTTTCGATGAGCTAACCGGTTTCATATTTGCCGTGACCTTCGTGCGGCCCTCCAAATCGATTCGTGAGGTCAAGACCAAATCGGTTAAGAAAAAGCTCAAGCAGCGCAGTTTTGCCTCCAAGGTGAACCGGGATGACATTGAGCAGGGGATCACGGAGCTGGGGGCGGACCGGGACGCCCATATACAGTTTGTTATCGATGCCCTGAAAGAGATCGATGAGGAGCTGGGGCTGCGTGGAGATTTTCAGATCTCCGCTTGAATAGTCATATAGAATTTCCGTACCTTCCGGCTCTGGATTATATGTTTTTTAACAGTTTTATTCGCTTTTTTTTCGTGGGGCAGGTCCCGCAATCAAAATCGATCCAGAGACAACGGGGAAGGAATGGCAACCCTTGGCGAATTTGCTGAGGGGTTTGCAGAAGCAAGATTTGGAGCAGAAAGAATTCTTCATCCTGGACGAAACCGGCATTATCACACTCAATAACGTCCATTATTCTGCATCCCCTGAGACCAACATAGCCCTTCCCTTGGAAGAAATCAATCATCCAACCATCCATGTGTGGTTATGGAGGGCAAAGGTATTATGGCAGGTGATGTGGTCAAAGAAATGTACATCAACGAGACCGCCGGTAATACTCGGCTGGCCATCGTTGAGAACGGGCGGCTGGTGGAACTTTACGTTGAGCGTCCCGATCATCAGCGGTTGGTGGGTTCCATATTCAAAGGGGTGGTGGAGAACGTCATCCCCGGCATGCAGGCGGCCTTTGTTGATATCGGCTACCCGGTAAACGCCTTTCTGCCCTTTGCCGAAATAGGCAACCCGGAAAATCTCGACTACGTAACCCTCTCCGACGAGGAGGGAATCAAGAATAAGACGCCCCGCCCGGCCCGGTCCGGTAAGCGGCGCAACGGCCCACCGACCAAAACTCCCGATTTGAAGTCTGGGCAGGAAATCCTGGTGCAGGTGATCAAGGAGCCGTTCGCCGGCAAGGGACCCCGGGTGACCACCGACATCGCCATCCCCGGGCGCCTGCTGGTGCTGGTACAGAATGCCGATTTTATCGGCATTTCCCGAAAGATCACCGATAAGTACGAGGTGCGCCGGCTGCGCAAAGTGGTGGAATCGTTCAAGCCGGGCGGATTCGGCATCATCGTGCGCACCGTGGCCGAATCGAAGGACCAGCGGGTGCTCACCAAGGATTTCAACAGGCTCTGGGAATCGTGGCGGGAACTGGACCGCCTGTCACAGTCTACTGCGGGACCCGCGCCTCTATACCGCGACCTGACCACCACTGACAGCGTCATCCGGGACCTGCTCACCCCCGACGTGGACAAGGTGATCATCGATTCCAAGGAGATCTATAAGCGCCTGTCGAGCTACTTAAAAGATGTGTCGCCTTCCCTGGTGAACCTGGTGGAAAACTACCGGGACAAGCAGCCGCTGTTCGCCACGCATGACATCGAGGATCAGATCGACAAGTCATTGCAGCGCAAGGTGTGGCTCAAGAGCGGCGGCCACCTGATCATGGAGCAGACCGAGGCCATGATGGTGGTGGACGTGAACAGCGGGCGCTTCATCGGTAAAAGGGACCACGAGCAGAATTCCCTCAAGATCAATCTGGAGGCCGCCCGGGAGGTGGCCCGCCAACTGCGCTTGAGGGACATCGGGGGGTTGATCATCATCGACTTCATCGATATGCACGAGTCGGCTAACCGCAAGAAAGTCTACAATGATTTGGTCAAGGAGCTCAAAAACGACCGGGCCAAGGTAGCCGTGTCGCCCATCTCCGAATTCGGTCTGCTGGAAATGACCCGTGAGCGAGTGCGCCTG
Source organism: Fidelibacterota bacterium (assembly GCA_022574435.1). Taxonomy (GTDB): domain Bacteria; phylum Fidelibacterota; class Marinisomatia; order SCGC-AAA003-L08; family TS1B11; genus JACZSB01. The sequence goes on along the minus strand of JACZSB010000090.1, from coordinate 4,831 downwards.
TCGCTGTTGCACTCGGTGAGCGAGGTGTGCCCCACGTGCAAAGGGCTGGGGCGCATCCCCTCCAAGGATACGATGATCACCAAGATCGACAGCTGGCTGCGGCGTTTCCGCACCGCCCACCGGGACCGCCGGCTGGTGATAACCGTCCACCCCGATTTGGCAACCCATATAACGCAAACCCGTAGCAAGGTGGTTAAGAACTTCATGTGGCAGCACTGGGTTTGGCTGGAGCTGACCGCTGACGAACAGCTCAATCCGGACGAGTTCCGGGTGTATTCCAAGCGGCGCAAAGCGGACGTCACCGATTCGGTGTAGACGGGTTAATCTAGAGCTTGACTGTCAGGGACACGCGCCGGTAAGCTTGCGCGCTTTAGATGGCAATCATTAAATGAGTTTTAGCGAAATAAAATGAAGATCACCAGTTAATGTACGCGATTATCGATTACGCCGGCCGGCAGGTCCGGGTGGAACAGGGGCAAGAGGTGAAATTCCCTCTTTTGGCAGGCGAGCCAGGCGCCACCGTAACCATGGAGCGGGTGTTGCTGCTGAGCGATAACGGCGCCACGCACATCGGCCAACCGTTGGTACCGGGGGCCTCCATCGATGCCACCATCCTGTCCCACGGCCGGGAACGTAAAGTGATCGTTTTCAAATTCAAACGCCGCAAAGGCTACCGGAAGAAAGCCGGCCACCGCCAGGATTTTACCATCCTACGGATCAACGCCATCAACACTACCAAGTCCAAGCCGCCGGCCCAGGCTAAAGCCGCCGAAAAAGCCACAGCGGCCAAGGGCGAGGCCACCATAAAGGCGGCCGCGCCAGCCACGGCTAAGACGGCTGCCAAGAAAGCCGGCCCCAAAAAGGCGGCCGATAAATCTAAGGCCCCACGGAAGGCCGCCGCCAAGAAAGCCGCACCCAAAAAGGCGACTGCCGGGGCTAAGAAAACCAGCGCTACCACTAAAAAGACTCCGGCTAAAAAAAGTAAAAGCGTTGCGGGAACCGGCGGGAAAAAAAGTAGCGGTAATTAAAGGATAGGGAGGGAACCCAGCCATGGCACATAAAAAAGGGGTAGGCAGCTCCAAGAACGGACGCGACAGCCGTGGTCGGCGGCTGGGGGTCAAGCGTTTCAGCGGCGAGGTGGTGAGCGCCGGGTCGATTATCGTACGCCAACGGGGCACCAGGATCCACCCCGGCCGGAACGTGGGCATCGGCGGTGACGATACCCTCTTTGCAAAAATCGACGGCCAGGTTAAATTCGAGCGGAAAGGACGAGCAAAGAAGCAGGTATCGGTCTACCCGCAGGCATAACCCAACTAATACTTGTAATGCCACCCCGCAGGCCACACCACTTTTTAGTCATTCCGGCCTGGGGGGTTTTTTACAGCTAATCACAGGAGCACGAAAATGAAAATCACCGTGGTAGGGGCCGGAAATGTAGGCGCAACCACCGCCCAGCGCCTGGCCGAACGCGAATTGGCCGATGAGGTGGTACTGATCGACATCGTGGATGGTTTGCCGCAGGGCAAGGCGCTGGACATGTACGAGTCGGCCCCGGTGCTGGGATTCGACACCAAGGTCACCGGCGCCAACGATTATACGGCCACCGCCGGGTCGCAGATCGCCGTGATCACCGCCGGACTGGCGCGCAAGCCGGGCATGTCCCGCGATGACCTGTTGCAGAAGAACAGTGCCATCGTCGGGGGTGTCACCGAACAGCTGCTGGCCCATTCCCCGGATGTCCTCCTGATCGTGGTCTCCAATCCGTTGGATATCATGTGCAGCGTGGCGCTGGCCAAGAGCGGCCTGCCCTCCACCAAGGTAATCGGCATGGCCGGCATCCTGGACACGGCCCGTTTCCGCTCGTTCATCGCTATGGAGTTGGAGGTGTCGGTGCGGGACATCCAGGCCATGGTGCTGGGGGGTCACGGCGACTCCATGATCCCGTTGGTGCGCTATACCACGGTGAGCGGGATCCCATTGGAGGACCTGCTGAGCTCCGAGCGGGTCGAGGCCCTGGTGGACCGCACCCGCAAGGGGGGCATCGAGATCGTAAACTACTTAAAAACCGGCTCGGCCTATTACGCTCCCTCGGCGGCGGCGGCGGAGATGGTGGAGGCCATCGTCTACAATCAGCGGCGCCTGCTGCCCTGCTCGGCCCTGCTCAATGGCGAGTTCGGCCTGGAGGGGATCTACATGGGCGTCCCCTGCATCCTGGGCCGAGGCGGCCTGGAGCAGATCATGGAGATCGACGTCACCTCTGAGGAGCAGGCCGCCCTGCAAAAATCGGCGACGGCCATCAAGGAGACGCTGAGCCAGCTGAAACTGTAGTTTCTTCAGAAAGCGGCATTAGCTACTGACTCGCTGAAGCTGGACTCATATTCCAGCTGCACGATTACAGCCAGGGGGAACCCTGCAAAACAAAGTAAAACTTGAGCAAACCGACGAGGGCTTTGCGGAATCGTGCCCCGGCCTGCCGGGTTGCTGGTCCCAGGGCAGCACCGAAGAAGAGGCCCTGGAAAACATCAAGGACGCCATCGCAACCTACCTGGCGACCGTCTAAGAGTTAACCGGAGATCAGGAAACCCGTCTGGTTGAGGTTCCGGTTTAGGGTTGCCGGCCGCCCCTCCCGCTCACAAGCCCCAGCCGCCCCCCGCGGCGCTATTGGTCTCGGTAAAGTTGCCCGCCGGGGAGCGGCGCGAAGACGAAGTTCCTATCACCGCGGCATCGATTAGGATCAGGCAGATTCAAGAGCAAGTTTTTCCCACTGCTCGACGTTTACGCCCTTAATCAATAGCCATAAGGGCAATAACAATTCCCCAATAAACGTGAACTGGGCAATCGGTTTAAAGCCCGGGAAAAGAATAAGAGCAAAAGAATCTATCACATAGCCAAAACAGCCAATCACCAATAAAACGCCCAAAAATCTAGGGAGGAAACCCGACTTGAAAACTAATAACCCGAGGGGAAATAGCCAAAGGCCCCAAAATATCTGGGCGATAAGAATTCCATCTGAGTGCAAATTGAGAAAGAACAGCACTTGAGTATGCAACTGATCTGTTGTGAATGCCGTCAGGTAGTCAGCACCGCTCAATAGGTGCAGGGCTGCAAATTGGTTCAGCTCATTGAGCATCGCTATTGGAATACCGACCAGCGCGAGCACAACCATAAGCAAAGCATGGTTACGGTTAACTGGTTTGAGTAACCGGTATAAAAATAGAACCAGCAAAATAAAAATAATCTGGGTGATCAGAGCGCTCACAATGCCGCTACGGAACAGCGCTTCAGAAGCCATGATATTATTGGCTGTTGTTGCGGCATCTCCGGGCACAATAAGATTGGCGCGAACATACAATATGCCGAAAACACCAAATGGGGCCATTAGCAGATAGAGAATTCCTGCGATTCTTGCAACAATAAGTGGCGATGATTCGGTTATATGGTCGGTCATTTTGATGCTCCTAACTTGCTAGGCCCTGTTATAATGTTCGAGTGTTATTACCACATTTCCCTTTTTGTGCCCTTTATCGACATACCTGTGAGCCTCGACAATCTGCTCGAACGGATAGCGTCTATCTATGACCGACTTTAGCTTTCCTGCCTCAACAAGTTCTCTAAGGAAAATGATATCTCCATTTTTTTCGCCTCCTATCCTATCGTGGACAGACATGTATTTGCCCTTTGGAGTTAGCGCCTTCTTGCAAATTGATTTTGAGATTTTTCCGACGGCATCAAAGATAATATCATAAAGATCTCCTTTTTCTTTCATGAGTGTTCCACCAAAGTAATGACGACTTTCCCCTGGGCGTGTCCTTCTTCAAGATACCGAATTGCTTCAGCAGCCTTACTTAGTGGGTAACGTCTGTCTATAACAGGATCGACTTTGCCGGTTGCAAGAAGCTCCTTCATAAAATCCAAATCCTTATCGTTTGCTTGGGTCGATAGCATCCCCATTTTCCTGCTTCCGGTCATTGATATCAGCGGCCCCAGGAGCATCGTTTGGAACATTTGAGCCATGGAGCCTCCGGTGCAAACATAAATGCCCTGGGGGCTTAAGGCACCCTTATACGCCAATATCGGATGATATCCATTAGCGGCAAGAATCAGGTCATAGCGCTGCCCATTTTGGGTGAAATTTTCCTGCGTGTAATCAATAACCCGATCGGCGCCAAGCGTATGCATAATGTCCACATTCCTTGTACTGCAAACGGCCGTCACCTCAGCCCCAAATGATTTGGCAATCTGCACTGCAAACGTGCCCACGCCCCCAGATGAACCATTAATCAAAACCTTTTGTCCTGACTGAATCTTTCCTTTGTCGCGAAGACCTTGCAGGGCGGTGAGTGCGGCTACAGGCACGGCCGCTGCCTCCTCGAATGTCATACTGGCCGGTTTCAGCACAATTGCAGCATTTTCAGGAACAGATACATACTCAGAAAAAGCCCCATAGCCAAACCGGAAAATATCCCCGAACACATCATCCCCTGCTTGAAACCGCTTTACGTTTCTACCAACGGCTTCAACTCGCCCTGCTACGTCAGCGCCCAATATATTGTTTTTGGGTTTAAAAAGACCCACGCCCATCAGGCGCATAAAGAGCGGCTCACCTCTCATCATATGCCAGTCAAGTGGATTTACGGATGCCGCATGAACTTTTATCAAGACTTCATCCTCCTTGGGAGTAGGTTTTTCAACCTCTTTGAGCTGAAGAACATCAGGTGATCCGTATTTTGTGTATACAATTGCTTTCATGAGTTTCCTTCAAATTTACTTTGATCCCTTCATTTTACGAGTAGTTCACCACAATCTAACCGGTAAGTTTGAAAAACCTAAC
>JACZSB010000453.1 GCA_022574435.1 Fidelibacterota bacterium | reverse complement strand
CTCATAGAGCTGCTTCTGTCCGGCAGTGGGGTTCTCCACCTGGATCAATTCGACGGTATCAAAGGGCGGCGTGGTAGGCCGCACCTTTAGCGACCTGATGATGCCGTCACGGTTGACCAGAAACGTGGCCGAACTGGTCAGCGGCCGGGTTTTGAGCAGATCCTCAAGCGATCTCGAGGTGAGCCTGAAATTGTCCACCGCCAGCAGTTCGTCGTTCACGCTCAGCCCCCCTGCGGCCGCAGGAGATCCACTGGCAATATAATCGATGACCGGCGAGCCGCTACCGTTGCCCGTTTGGAGACCAAACCAGGCCGCCGCCGAGTCTGCGGGGTCGGCATGACTCCGTTCCACGCGCAGACCGAACGGTTCGAAGATGGGCGTCCAGTCGATCTCGTCCGTGGTCGTGATATAGCGGTACTCGGCATCCAGGAGATGTCCCGCCACGGATTCACAGATGGCCCGGAATTCCTCCTCGGTGTAGCCGTTACCGGTGTCGTTGAAACCCTGCCAGAGAATTTTGAATACGTCATCCATGCTTTTCTGGCCTGAAGTGGATGCGCGAATAGCCAGATCAAGGATCACCCCGACCAAGTGCCCCTTGTCGTAGTAAGATATGGTACTGTTGGGACTGTTCTCATTGCGCCGGTAGTACTTGATCCAGGCATCGAATGATGCCTCCTGCAACGACTGATGTAGGCGCCCGGGCCGGGCCTCCAGGTCGCGGATGTCCTCGCCCAGCATGTCGATAAATTTTTCTGGACTGATCAGGTTCGTGCGCCGCAGCAATGCCCGGCTATAAAAAACGGTGTGCCCCTCGGCTACCCACAGCAGAGTGGTATAGTTTTCCTCGCCGTAGTCAAAGGGACCCAGCGGTTGGGGCCGGATGCGCTTGACGTTGTAGGTGTGGAATAACTCGTGGGCCAGCAAGGAGAGGTACACCTGGTAGTTTTCGGCATCGAAATTCCGGCGCGGGTAGATGAGATGGGTTGAATTGAGGTGTTCCAAACCGCCCCGGGCCCGGTCCCGCAATTGGAGAAATATGGTGTAGTCGGCGTAGGGTACCGAACCGTAAATATCATGAATCGCCTCGATGATCAGTCGGGTGTCTGCTACCAGTTGCCCCTGGTTAAAGTTGCCCTCGCCGCTGATGGCATAGCGGTGGCCGATGCACCCCACTTCGAATTCGATGACCTGATGCCTGCCGAGCATGATGGGTGAATCGACGAGCTGGTCGAAGTTGGCCGCCCGGAATACAGGGCTCCGGCCACCGACATGGGTCATGCTGCTGGTGGCCTGCTGCCAACCCCGGGGGAGGTTTATCACGACCAGATTTTCCTGGGCCTCCAGGCCTACGGGATAGATGAAAATGCTGGCGCCGTTGAGCATGGCCATGTCGCCGTCGACATAGCTGGTGCGAACGGATACCTCGTAGGCGTACACCTTGTAGCTCACGGTAATCCTGCGTTCCCCATTCAGTTTAACCCGCCAGGTGTGCTTGTCAATCTTCGCCACCGGCAGGGCGGACCGGCCGCTGGTCACTGCAAGGTCTTGCACATTGCGGGCGAACTCCCGCACCAGATAGCTGCCCGGCGTCCAGACGGCCATCTTCAGCTCGATGAAAGTCTTCTGGCGTAGTCCATCGATATCCAGGTCAATGTTAATATAGTGCTCGGTGCGCTCGTTGAAGCTGATGGTGTAAGTGATTTTGGCCGCCAGGTTGGTCAGCGCCAGCGTGCTGATTAGCAGGGCCATAGCCAGGGGGCGGTGGGTCATTCCGGTCACGCTTGCTCGTGGGGTTAGAGTCATGGTAGAACTGCATTTCCTTTCGCTGGCATAGGGCCAAAAAGTAGTGCCGCTGGAAGACAAAAACCACTCCCTTGGAGCCGGCGGCGGCGCGGCTTGTGCCCGCCCGTTCCGGCGGCTAATTTTTGCAGCGTTATTATCCGGACCCCATACAATGACCCTGACCCACATCCATATCTGCCTGGCTCTGGCCCTGCCTCTTGCTGCCCTCCTCGACGGGGGCCAAGACTCCGATCCCCAAGCTGTGGCCCTGCTCACGGCTGTGGCCCACCGGCTTGACGGAATCGATCATCGCGGCACATTGCTGATCGTGCAGATCAGCGGCGCCGATACCATACGCACCCAGCGCCTGCGATTCTGGATGCACTTTCCTCCCGCTGGCGACTCGCTGCGGGTCCTCACCCATGTGGTCCGGTTCCCGGGC
>JACZSB010000089.1 GCA_022574435.1 Fidelibacterota bacterium | reverse complement strand
GGACGCGGTGGGCGCCACCCTCTTCAGCGGCGCCGACTGGGTGCGTGACGCGGCGCAGGCGACTGGGACGTCGGCGCGACTGGTGGGCGCCTGGGATGGCGACCAGCTGGTTGCCGGCGTCGCCGGTGCGACCTCGGGAAGTGGCTGGCGGCGGCGGTTCATGACCCCCCACCTGTTGCCGCATACGGGATTCCTCTTCCGCCCGGCCACGACGGATCGACCCGCTCATATCGAGTCGGAACGGTCCGGTGCGACCGCAGCCCTCATCGAATACCTGCAGGCCGGCCATGCGCGGATACACCTGACCCATGCTCCCGAGGTGGTCGACACGCGCGAGTTCCTGTGGGCCGGATGGGAGGTGCAGCCACGCTACACGTACCGCATCGAGCTGCCCGAGGATCGCTCGAGTGTCTGGGACGGCTTCGAACGGCGCACGCGCACGGCGGTGCGCAAGGCCGAGAAGACGGGCTACCGGGTCGAGCCCACCACCGACATCGCCGAGCTGCGCCGGCTGGTGCTCCGGAGAGCCGCCCTTGATGTACGAAATCGAAGTTCACTTTGCCCGGCGCGAAGCTTTATCCGCATTCGGGTTACCAGTGGGAATGCTCCCCTCACCTCTCACATCCGGGCAAGGCATGCCGGCGCTGCCTGGTAAGCCTGATGAATGATTCAACGATCGTCTCCTCGCTGCAATTAGCGTTCTGGAGAGCGGCTGAGAAACAGCTCGCTGAGGGAACACCCGTATTTGTGGCCTTGGTAGCGCACCATACTGCTCATTCGCCAGGGACTGCCAGGGCCAAAATGCTGGTCACCGCGGATGGCAGCTCAACGGGCACTATTGGCGGCGGAATCATGGAAGCGGATGTGGTCCGCATGGGGCGGCAGTGGGCCGTGGATGGAACGGCGAGAATTGAAGCGCACACCCTGCTCCATCGAAAAACCGGTCTCGGGGAAAAATCCGGAATGATCTGCGCCGGCAGCCAGACCAATCTTTACGCCTGCTGGAGACCGGATCAGCATCTCTCCCTGGTGAGGCTAGCCATCGACTGTTTTGAAGCCGATGGGCCTGCTATCTTGCACCTCTCACCCGATAACGCGCAGATTGAGCTCCCAACGGGTGGCGGAGAACTTGAGCATACCAGCTTCGAGGGCACTGATAGTGACTGGCGCTACCGCGAACAACTGCTAAATACCCGGCGCCTGGCCATCATGGGGGGCGGTCACTGTTCATTGGCCCTTTGCCGGGTAATGCAGATGATGGGGTATGCCATTACCGTGTTCGACACCCGCCCTGGGGTAAGCACCATAGAGGCCAACAAATTTGCCGCGCGGATTATCATCACCGACCATTATTCTGACCGTATGGCGGAGTTGCCATACCCTGAACTCACACCTGTGATTGTGATGACCTCCGCCGCCGGCACCGATGTTGAAGCCGTGCGGGCCGTGCACCCGCTCCCGGTGCCGTGGATCGGTATCATGGGCTCAGAGGCAAAAATTGCCGTCATACGGAATCAGTTGGATGAGACCTCAGGAACGCCCATAGATACCTCCCGCCTGCGCGCACCGGTGGGAATAACAATACCTAGCCGCACGCCTGAAGAAATTGCAATTTCCATCGCCGGCCAGATAATCGCCGAAGCCGCGCAAGAGAATTATAGCGGCCGGATGGAATTCACTTCGCCCGCGACACTGACATAAAGTGAAATTATCGACAGCTGGGCGCTAGGGAATCATCAGGTGGCCGCAAGTGGCGGGATCAGGCCAGCTCTTATGTAGTCATCCAACGGCGGGATCGAGAAATGGGGCTTTGGCCTACTTTTGCCGGAAAGGCCCGGGTCGCTAAATTAAGTGGTCGGGGCGATATGAATTAAACCTGTGACCCCCTGCTCCCAAAGCAGGAACTATCCGAATCAGTGCCCAACGGAAAAGCGAAATATTTTGTGAACGCGTATGCTACGATCCGTATGCTACCGTGGTAGTGGCGCGACTGGCGAGCCGTCGTGCGATTATGGCGCGCATGAAATAGGATACAAAGATAATGCGTCTTAACTTTATCTTCAATCTACCCTAGTTTGTCTGGCGGCGTAATCGTGGAGACTGGCAGGCCCGTCAAAGTCAACTTGCCAGTACCGATACCGAGAAATAACCGCATATGTTTAAATCCGTTTTAAAGACAATTCCCAATCGCTTTGCATTTCGCGAAGGTGATCCGGCTCCTCTTCGCGTGGATAAAACTGCAATATTTATAGTAGCTAGTGCTACTACGGTGGCCGGCCTCGTTTGGACTTTGACGTATTGGAGCCTTTTTGGATGGGGCTTGACCACCGCCCTTCCCTTTGCTTTTGTTATGATCGTATCTCTCTCGCTTCTCACCTCACATCTGAGCGGAAATCACTTAATCACCATCTATGCCCACATCTTCTGCATCATCTATATTCCCGCCTTTATACAATGGAGTATTGGTGGTGCTTTCGACTCTGGATTTGTCCTACTCTGGTCAATTTTGGGCCCCTTGGCATCCTTAATGTTCCTTTCGATCAGACAGTCGGTCCTCTGGTTCATGTTGTTCATTCTCAATTTGCTGATCACAGTCTTCTTTGATGATTACTTCACTCTTCATGGCTCTGAGGTGACACAGGGTACCAAGCTCCTATTTATTCTCATGAACCTTGGGGGTGCCTCTACAGTCGTATTCCTTTTCGCGGGGTACTATGTCAATGCCGCTGTAAAGGAGCAAGACCGAGCGACGCAGCTCTTGGATGCCAACCTGAAGCAAGAAATGGCATTAAGGCAGAGTGAAAAATTAGCCACCCTTGGTAAACTTAGCGCAGGAATAGCCCATGAACTGAATAATCCCGCTTCTGCAACCCTCCGTGGTGCTGATCAACTCCGTGCAACCCTCTCAAAATTAGAAAAGGCGATGTTCAGTCTGGGCAAACTCAATATGTCAGAAGAGCAGGAAACTCGATTGGAGACAGACCTGCAAAAGCTAGAACGTAGGATTAACCTGTCCGTTGACATTAGTTCGCTCAGCCGGGCCGATCGCGAGCATGAAATTGAAAATTGGCTGGATAACAATGATGTTGAAGAGGCTTGGTCCTTAGCACCTATTTTGGTGACCGCGGGATTTGAAATAAGCGATTTGGTGGCCCTCAAGGATTTATTTAGTTCAGGCGGCTTTAGTGTGATCCTCTCCGTTATATGCACTACCTACAATTCTCGAAAGCTCCTGGCAGAACTCGCCATTGGTTCGACTCGAATTACGGAAATTGTCAAAGCGCTAAAATCATATTCCTATCTTGACCAAGCCCCTATGCAAACCATTAATGTGCATGATGGTCTCAATGATACTTTGGTCATGTTCCGGAGTAAGTTGAAATCAGGTGTGAATATTCATACAGAATTTGCTGTTGGCCTTCCCTCTATCGAAGCTTACGCCAGTGAGCTCAATCAGGTCTGGACGAACCTCATCGACAATGCTATCTCAGCCATAGAATCAAAGGGAACCATAGTAATCCGAACCCGTGCGATAAAAACCGGCGTCGAGGTTGAAGTCGAGGACTCAGGTCCGGGTATACCAGAAGATGTCCAACCAAAAATCTTCGATCCATTCTTTACTACGAAGCCCCCAGGAGAAGGAACTGGCCTGGGACTGAGCATCAGCCATAACATAATTGTGAATAAGCATAAAGGCACAATAGCCGTCAATTCTAGTCCCAATGGGACGCGCTTTGTGGTGCAGTTACCCTTGACGCTACCTCGAAATTTAGACAGTAGCTAGCATGGCGGGAATTGTCAAAAAGGTTAACCGATGAAGAAACCGATTATCCTTGCCGTTGATGATGAACAGGTCGTTCTAAACGTTATTGAAACTGACCTGAGGAATCAATATCATCAGCATTACCGAATCATGAAATCCTACTCAGGAAAAGAAGCGTTGGAATTAATTGTCGAGCTGAAGCAACGCAATGACCAGATTGCACTATTCTTGGTGGACCAACGGATGCCTGAAATGGAGGGAGTAGCATTTTTATCAGAAGCGATGAAAATCTATCCCCAAGCTCGTAAAGTGCTGTTGACAGCTTACGCAGACACTCAAGCGGCCATTGCGGCCATCAACACCATCGGCCTCGATCACTACCTCATGAAGCCCTGGAGTCCACCAGAGGAACTGCTCTATCCAATTCTCGATGATCTGTTATCTGACTGGATGGCAACAGCTGATCAGCCCTTTGATGGTATTCGGGTTGCTGGCACCCTTTGGTCACCCCATTCCCACGCTGTGAAGGACTTCCTGGCCAGAAGCCAAATTCCTTATCGTTGGTTGGATATTGAGAAGGACCAGGAGGCTAGAAACTTGGTTGAGAAAACCAACCAGAATCAGCATCAGATTCCGGTGGTCTATTTTCCCGACGGGGATACATTGGTAAACCCGGACATCAAAACCCTTGCTGAAAAAATTGGCATGCATACTCGGCCCGAACAACCGTTTTACGATCTTATCATAGTAGGGGCAGGCCCTGCAGGTCTTGCCTCAGCAGTATATGGCGCGTCTGAGGGTCTTCGTACCTTGCTCATAGACAAAGAAACCACAGGTGGGCAGGCTGGCACCAGTTCTCGCATTGAGAATTACCTGGGATTCCCGAAAGGAATAAGTGGCGCGGACTTGGCCCGCCGAGCCACAGCCCAGGCAACACGGCTTGGAGCGGAAATCTTGACCGCCCAGGAGGTTGTTGGGCTAAAAATTAAGGATATTTACAGAGTTGTAACATTAGCTGATGGGACGCAACTTTCTTGCCATGCGCTGGTGATTGCCACTGGTGCTTCTCTTCGTACTCTTGAGGTTCCAGGTGTGCAAAAGCTTACAGGTGCTGGAATTTATTATGGGGCTGCGCTCACGGAAGCAGCTCACTATCGTGATTCACACATGGTGGTAGTAGGGGGGGCAAACTCCGCGGGGCAGGGTGCCATGTTCTTTTCACGATATGCTAGTCAGGTTACCATGCTCGTCCGGGGAAACTCGCTGAAAACCAGCATGTCCCAATACCTTATTGAGCAGATTGCGGCTACCCCAAACATTGAGGTGCGGCTGGGCTGCCAAATTGTAGCGGCTATCGGCGAAAAACGGCTGGAAGCATTGATGATCCATAAGGGGAAAGACCAACAGGCAGATACATTGAAGGTTGATGCTGCATTCATATTTATAGGTGAAAGACCTTATTCAGATTTGGTATCTGGTGTGGTAGACTTAAGCCATGATGGATTTATCTTAACTGGGCCGGACGTCAAACATCAATTCCGAACCTCTGTCAAAAGAGACCCATATCTGTACGAAACCAGTGTCCCAGGTATTTTTGCTGTGGCTGATGTGCGGTTTGGCGCCATCCGGCGAGTGGCTTCGGCCGTAGGTGAAGGCTCTGCAGCCATCAGTTCCGTACATCAGTATCTTAAAACGGTTTGATACGATGACACTGTTTCCGAATAGATGGATGCAGCCACCGGCAAACCAGTCCCTATTATCCTCGCTTTAGTCCTGAAATCTCCTGAGTTTTGCCGCTAAACGGTCGGTAATATCCTCAGTTCGGGACGCAGTATCTTGAGTTGAGACTATGTTCATCTCACATAAAACGTATGCAGAGTTGCGTATACAGTTTCGTCGGTAAAAAATGGTTTTTGGTGTTGTCTGGGCTCGCAGGGGCGAGTTTAGGATGGCCATCCCAAAACAAAAATGCCGACGAAAAACCCTCTCCCGTCGGCAAATCTGATGTCGGGGCGAAAGGATTTGAACCTTTGACCCCCTGCTCCCAAAGTATTTGTTCTGATTTATTAATCACAGTAATCATAAATAGTTGCGATTATGCCCATCTTACCGTATACGCTCGTCCGTATACGGGGAAGCAGTTCTCTCCTCGGTAGGTCCAGCTCCGCTACCGATGAGATCTGCACGGCCAAGTGCTTTATTTTCAGCAAATCCAGCTAGGTCAGGGAAGTCCTCTTGTAGGCGGCTCAGGAAAAACTTGGTGTAGATCATCGTTGTTTGGATACTCTTATGGCCCATCAATTGACAAACAAGGTAAATATCACCACTCATGAGCCACGATCTCACGGCGAAGGTGTGCCGAAGGTGATGGAAATTGTGATCCTCTAACCCAACCATTCTACAAACCTGTTTGAACTGCTTCGAGTAATATTCCGGCCGATGGCCTGCTGCAATCAACTCCTCATAGATCTGAATCAATTCAGCGGTCAGGGGGATTTGACGCTCTTCTCTGCCCTTTGAGTCCTCTGTGGATACTATGAGGTAAGTGCCCTTCAAATCAGCGTTGAACGGCTCTCGCAGCCGGCATCCGGTTGCTCTGTAGAACCAGAATACATCAGCCAGAAATGGGGTGGCTGCATCCTGAATGAGGTCGAACCCCTCATTCGAGATGTACCCGGGGAGACTTTTCGGTTGCGCAACTTCCTTTATCTTGGGTGGATGAGACATAATGCCAGAATCATTGGCCCACCTAAAGAATGTTCTCAGGTTTCGTAGGTACATGTTTATAGATGTTGACCCTATACTCTCGCGCAATATGCGAATGTAATCTTGTATGTCGCCGACAACTATATTCTCAAGCGGTTTTGAGGCGCCGACGATCTTCATCAAGTGATTAGAAGCATTGGAGAATATCTCAAGTGTATTAGAACTGAGACCCTCATTTGCACGAATGCTCAAATAGTCTTTTGCTGCCTGTTCAACGGAAATTTGCTTAACGGCAGTCCGGTGGCCCTCCATCCACGGGAAATCATACTCAATCCCCTGCTTGATAAGAGGTTCAACCTTCTCAACTTCCTGCAGGCGCAAGGCAGCCTCACGAGGATTCTCCGTTTTTAGGGGGACCAGTTTCTGTTTGGGACGTTGCGCAGGTCGGGGAACAGAAATCCTAGCATAGAATTTCCCTGCGCGGTTTTTGTTGCCACGATTTTTTGTGCCCCCTGGTAATCTTAGTAGTGTCGCCATCGGTCTCCTCCCAGGTTGTTACTATATCTGCCCCGTATACTAGGATACGCAACTGGAGCGAATCAAGTGTTTACTAAGCGTATACGGCGTATGCACTTAGGAGTGGCAGAATGCGCTGTGCGCCCGTGCATGCCCCTGGTACCAGAGATTGATTTTGAAGCATGCACGGGCGGTGTACGGGGACCAGAGCTCGGTTCAATCCTCAATGTCATTGGAGTGAGCGCAATTCACTAAATCACGTCAATCCACAAAACATTCCCCAAGACGTTTCGCACTGCGAACCCAGCTTTTTTGAGAGCATCTTTGGCAGCTTTAGTCGCACCATAGACCCAGAGAAGATCAGCTGGATAGAACGTATAGCTGACAGTCTCGATACATGGCGTTTTATACTCCGAATCAGTGGGGTCTGTCGCCAGCCGACCACTAAGGCCTTCAAACGCTCCATGTGGCATTACAACAACTTTGTAATCCATTGTTCAAACTCCTTTGTTTTCTTTTTTACTACTGTGACTTCTTATCACAATTATTTGACTTGAGACTAGATCATATGGAAACTTCACCGCATTTGCGCCGGGCCGCCGGCGACTACCAAGTTTGAATACGAGAGCATTATAGCCACGCGTATTCTAGCATACAATTTTGGAGCGTACAAAGTCTTCCCTAAGCGTATACGGCACAAACACTTGCGACCTCATAAAAATGGCTCTAGATGGCCCTTCCCAACGATTTTGTGTGATTTGGTATAACAACGCCTCTGATGAGAGAAACGGGGTTCTGAGGCCATCCTCCAACTGTTTACGGGTATTCATACCGATACCCGCGGCCCTATTTCAGATTTCAGTCGATCAACTGCAAGATCGAAGAAACTATCATCCCGTTCAAATCCAACATCCACCCTACCTAGTTGATGGCATCCGATTAGAGTAGTCGCAGACCCCATGAAAGGGTCGAGGACAATGTCACCAGGGTTTGTGAGGCCTTTGATAATATCATTAATCAGCCCAACTGGTTTTTGCACGGGGTGATCTGTGCGCTCATGTATCTTCATGCCAGGCTTATTCGGGTATTTCAGGATAGAGCGCGGGTATCGGCTGCCGTCTTCATTCACGTAGACATCTGGTAAATTGCCGCCACCTTTCAAGATCGGATTTTTATTCTGATTCTTGCCGCTCTTGCGGCTATAGGGTTTCCCAGGGGTCATTAGATCCTTATAGTTGAAAGTCAAATCCTTGAGCTTAGCTTTGGTGCGACTGAAGACCAGGACGTTCTCTATGTCGATGGCTGGTCTTCTATGGTTCTTTGCTGATGCAGAAGATTTTTGCCATATCCACTGAAAACTAAATTTGAAATATGGATTGAATGCCATTAGAATATCCGCTGCGGTTGCCATATCACCAAAGATTGCGATTTGCCCGTGTAATTTTAGGACTTGCGCTAAAACCCATCCTACCACATGAAAATTGGGCCGCACATCCCATTCCTGCGACGATGTGAGGCTTCCGTAGGGTGGGTCGGCCACCACCAGGTCCACCGATTGGTCAGACACATCTTGCCACGATCTTAAAAAATCGGCGTGGTGGAGCACTTGGTCCTGCAGGACTCGAATCAAAGCAACTCCTGCACCAGTCGATGTTCTTCAATTGACAAACGCTGTGTCGCGGCATTTTTCCCCGTGACTAAAAATGCGGTTAAATGCCTGCGATGGACAAGTCTGGGGGACTTGGCAAGCGATGGATCCG
Organism: Fidelibacterota bacterium; assembly: GCA_022574435.1. Classification (GTDB taxonomy): domain Bacteria; phylum Fidelibacterota; class Marinisomatia; order SCGC-AAA003-L08; family TS1B11; genus JACZSB01. The sequence goes on along the minus strand of JACZSB010000089.1, from coordinate 155 downwards.
AGCGATGACATGGCAGCTTGCCCGCTGCGACAAGTTGCTCGATCTTCCGTACCGAGCAACGGGCGTAGTTTGCGGCCTCGGCAAAGGTAAACCAGGGTGATGTGGCTAGCCCCCGAATGAGGCTCGTGAGCTCTTCTATCCCCGCAAGGATCTGT
>JACZSB010000452.1 GCA_022574435.1 Fidelibacterota bacterium | reverse complement strand
ACCATGTGTCTGTCGATCCGGTGCGAGTATCCTGGGCAATGGAGGTAATGCTCAGGACTTGATTCGGATCGCTCTTCAGGACCCAGGTCACTCCGCCGTCACTCGACTTCCAAAGGCCTCCGGATACACCTCCCACAATGACCACTTGGGAATTGGTCACATCAATGGCCAGTGCCCGCGTCCGGCCACCCACATCGGTAGGCCCGGCTTCTTTCCACGTGAACAGCGTATCCAGCCCCGCTGAACCCTGCGCCTTGGCCAGCCCTTTAAGGCGAGCGGCAAATTCCAGCTCCCCCCTCCTGATACCCCTGGGGATTTGGCCGGTTGCGGGATCCCGTAACATGCGCTGAAAGTATTCCAGACGCGCCCGTTTGGCTTTGGCCGGACTTTTTCTGGACGAGGTCGATACAATTTTGCGGCGGTCCGGTTTTTTGTTTTCGTGCGCGAAATATGGTTTAGACTGCCACGAAACAGCGGCGGCTAACAGCACAAAAACCGCAATCATACCAGACCGGATAACAACACTTTTGGTCATTGTTCAGACTCCACTTTTTTAGGCCCATCGGTGGTTAGAGAGATAACAGACCAATTTAACTGCTTTGTCGCGCCATCGGGAATGATTTGATAAGATAAGCTGACTTGCCAGTCTCCCTGGGGGTTTTTGCTCCGCAATTGGATGAGCTCTTCTTCGGTCAGGCGATAAGAAAATATTGCCTTGATCAGGGTCCCTCCAGGCAAGATGGGGGTTCCCGCTCCATATGAGGTTACCACCACCACCTTGAAGAGGCCGGTCACACCACTGCCATACGGTTCAATTCCAATCCAGTTTGCCAACACCTGCGCTGTTTGAGGCGCGGGAGATATTTTGGGCTCTCGCTTGGGGAGTTCAACTCTCTGGTCCACCAACGGCTCCACCTTTTGATCTGCGGCACAGCCTGGAAGGTTGAACGCCGCAAGCACTCCGATTATAGCGGTAAGAAAATATTGTTTGAACTGCACGGCGAGCAAATTAGCACCCTGATGCTGGCCGCGACAGACAAAGCTGACTGCCCTGCGCTCCATCCGGCCACCCCCGAACCCAGGGGGTAGCAGCCTCTTCACTATAATGAAGGGGCCAGGGCTAGGGTGGCAAGTAGGATCGTGGCCGTTAATGCGATTACTATGGTGGCTGTCATCGACTCAGTCTAATGTGAATGATGACAGTGCAGGTCTTCATACCAGATGGAAGTTTAGAAGCAAGATCTAAGAGACCCACGTCTCATTTCCAAGGTTTGATTGACTCTCTTTCTGAACCGTACCGGCGAAGTCTCGAAATAGTCACCATTGGTAAAAATGTACTCCGCCGAAGGCGGCGGCCTACCCCGTTTCCCTGCATTAAAATGTCAAATACCGATGGGGGAGTACATGGACTAAACCCAACTTGCTGTGGAGCCTAATCCACCCCGATTCGCTATGCTCTCAGGACACATTGTGTCGCTGGGCCTCAGTGTATTCGGAGATGACACTAATGGCGCGCCTTAGGTGGAACCTGTCCCGCTGTGCGTAGCATAGCGAGAGGAAGAGCCACGATAAAGCCCGGTGGGGCCTGGGGCTTTAGATCTCCTGGTTTCTAGTTTATCCTGCGACTGTGCTCAGGGTGAATTGACGTGAGATCCTTCGTCCGGCAGCAGCCGGGGGCGATGCAGCCGCCGTTGGGCAATATCCAACAATCATCCAACGGCCCAGGCAATAGTCAGCCAGGCCAGTAGAAACATCAGGCCACCCACCGGTGTCGCTTTGCCCGGCTTGTGGTGAGCCCCTCACTTTCCGCAGGATATACTCTATCGCAGTGCCTGGGACAGACCTATCCCCCGCCAACGGCCTGCCCGGCCAGGGCGGGGTTCATGGCAAGTCCTTCGTCAGGCTCAGGGCAAGCCTTGATGGACTTGGCGAACTCCGGAGCCACCGGTTGGCCGATATAGATACCGGCAGGCACGTTAAGCATCGGCCTGCGGCTCCCAATCCCTACGGGGATCATAAAGCCTACGAGACGGCAGGCGCCATTGGTGTTACCGGAGGGGCGCTGAAACTGGTTCAGGCTATGGCAATTGTGCTCGGAATGAGGGGTATGTCGCCATCCCAACTCAACGTCCGGGTATAGGCGCTACCCTCCAGGTCATCGAACAGCAGGGGCATGAGCGGATGCTCAATGGCTATAGCGCTCTCTTCGATTTCCAGGTTACGTTCGGCCACA
>JACZSB010000088.1 GCA_022574435.1 Fidelibacterota bacterium | reverse complement strand
CGGGGCGCCAGCGCCTAGGTGACCCTGGAACCGTGCGCCCAAGTTTTTGCGGGCAAGAAAACCCCGCCCTGCGTACCGGCCCTGATTCGGGCCGGTGTGACCAGGCTGGTCGTGGCCCACCGGGACCCCAATCCCGAGGTGGACGGCGCCGGTATCGCCGGACTGCGCGCAGCGGGCATTGAGGTTAAACTGGGTGTTCTGGCCCCCCAGGCGGCCCGGCTCAACCGGGGTTTCTTAAAATGGATAACCACCGGCCGGCCATATGTAATATTGAAGGCGGCTCGAACCAGCGATAACTTTGTGGCCGCTACCATGACCGGGAATCGGTGGTTTACATCGGCCGAATCCCGGCGAATTGTGCACCGGCTACGGGCCGAGGTGGATGGCGTGATGATTGGGCGGCGAACAGCCCAGGTGGATAATCCCCGGTTGACGGTGCGGGAGGCGGATGGCGCCCATCCCCGCCGGATTGTCCTGGATACTAGGCGCGCGCTGGAGTCGGCCCTGCACCTGTTTACCGATGGGCAGGCGCCCACATTGCGATTCAGCCGCGGTGAAGGGGCGGCAACTGTGACCTGGGGCGAACAGGTCGGGGTGGGCCTAGGAGATACAGGGCTGGATTTATCGCAAGTGCTGGCCGAACTGGGCAAGCGGGAATTTACCTCGGTGCTGGTCGAAGGCGGCCCCCGGCTGCACCGCAGTTTTTTGGAGGCCGGGTTGGTTGACGAGATTATGCTGTTCACCGCCCCGCAACCGGCTGATCGGGCAGTGCAGGGCCATGATGGGCTGGGTAATGCAGTAGCAATCCCGGCCGATTGGCATACTGAGCGGGAAGCGGATTCGGGCGGTGACCGGTTGGTGATATCCTGGTCGCCGGAGGCTCGTGCCCGGCTTGATAACTTGATAGCATTGAGATAGGAATAAGCTATATGTTTACAGGAATTGTGGAAGAGACCGGGACTATTTCCGGGCGGGCGGTTTCTGACAGCGGCGAAAATCTGATCGTCCAGGCCGATAAAGTACTCGGTGACCTGGCGCCCGGCCATAGCATTGCCGTTAACGGGGTGTGTCTCACCGTGGTGGATACCGCCGATGATCGCTTTACCGTCCAGGTGATCCCCGAGACGTTGCAACGGAGCAACCTGGGTGACCTGGTGGCCGGTGACCAGGTGAATCTGGAGCGGGCCATGGCCGCCCAGGACCGTTTTCACGGACACATGGTGCAGGGGCATGTGGAGACAGTGGCCTTTATAAACAGTATCGTGGTGGATGGTGGTGATGTGCGCCTGACGGTCACCATCGACAGCCCCTGGCTGCGATATTGCCTGCCCAAGGGGTCCATTGCATTGGACGGTGTTTCACTGACCATCGCCGACCTGTCAACCGCCGGTCTGACGGTGGCCCTGATACCCTACACCTTGTCCTCGACGACCCTGGGTCGCAAGCAGGTGGGGGACCCGGTGAACATCGAGACCGATATTCTGGTGCGCTATGTCGAGCGCCTGTTCGAAATGGACGGGGATGAGGATCGCTACGATCTGGAGATTGAAAAACTGCGCAATTGGGGATACGGAGAAAGTTGACTCCGGAAGAAGACATCAGGGCTGTTGTGGCGGACCTGAAGGCCGGCAAAATGGTCATCGTGACCGATGACAAAGGACGGGAGAACGAGGGTGACTTCATCATGCTGGCCCAGAAGACTACACCGGAGGACATCAATTTCATGTCCCGGGAGGGGCGGGGCCTGATCTGCGTGCCTCTTACGCCCGACCGGGCCCGGCGACTGGGATTAGACCCCATGGTGTCGCGCAACACCTCCCTGCACGAAACGGCATTTACTGTCAGCGTTGATGCGGTCCAGGGCACTTCCACCGGTATCTCGGCTAAGGACCGCTGGCGCACCTTGCAGGTGATCCTCGATCCGGCTTCCTCAGCCTCCGACCTGGGGAGGCCCGGCCATATGTTTCCGCTGCTGGCCAAGGAGGGTGGCGTATTGCAGCGGGCCGGGCACACCGAGGCCGGCATAGACCTGGCGCGGCTAGCCGAGGCGGAACCGGTAGCCCTGTTGGTGGAGATAATCGATGAGGACGGCTCCATGGCCCGGGGGGAGCGGCTGCGGGAGCTGGCTGGAAAATATGATCTGAAGATGATCAGTATTGCCGAGATTATCGCCTATCGCCGGAAAAAGGAAAAGCTGGTCGAGCGCCTCACCAGCCTCAAATTCCCCACCCAGTACGGCCAATTTCAGCTGGTAGTCTATCAGGATACCATTCATAACGACACCCATATGGCACTGGTGAAGGGGGAACTTTCCGGTGATCAAGAGATCCTGGTCCGCGTTCACAGCCAGTGCCTCACCGGAGATATATTCGGCTCGCTGCGTTGTGATTGCGGCCCGCAGTTGGATAAGGCCCTGGAGTTGATCACCGCCGCCGGCCGGGGGGTATTGGTATACCTGCGCCAGGAAGGCCGGGGGATCGGCCTGAAGAACAAGCTCCTGGCCTACGGCCTCCAGGACCAGGGTATGGACACGGTGGAAGCCAATTTGCGGCTGGGGTTCAAGCCTGACCTGCGGGAGTACGGCATAGGCGCGCAGATTCTGTTGGACCTGGAGGTTAGGAAAATACGGTTGCTGACCAACAATCCCCGGAAAGTGGTCGGCCTGGACGGCTATGGACTGGAGATTGTGAGTCGCGAACCGATCGAAATTCCCGCCACCGCCGAAAGCCGGCAATACCTGCTGACCAAGCGGGACAAGTTGGGCCATTTGATTCTACAATAGGGACATCATGGTCAAGACGATTACCGGCGAGCTGACATTGGGCACACAGAAAATTGCGGTGGTGGTGAGCAGGTTCAACAGTACCGTGACCCAGGCGCTGCTTTCGGGCGCCGAGGATGCCTTCTTGCGCCACGGTGGTGCGCCGGACAATCTGACGGTGGTGTGGGTCCCGGGAGCATTCGAGATCCCGGCGGTAGTCCGGCGGCTGTCCGGCAGCGGCCAGTTTGATGGTGTCCTGGCCCTGGGAGCGCTGATCAAGGGCAGTACACTGCACTTCGAAGTGCTGGCGCACCAAGTAACCCGGTCCCTGAGTGAAACTGCCCTGCAATCGAAAGTACCGGTCTCTTTCGGTGTCCTGACCACCAGTACGATCGAGCAAGCGTTAGAGCGGGCCGGCACCAAAGCCGGCAACAAAGGTGCTGAGACTATGCAAAGCCTGATCGAAATGGTGAATTTGATCCCCAAATTGCCTTGATCAGACCCACCCTGGCACTGATATGGTTGCTCTCGCTGGGGGCCCCCGGTCTGCTGGGCCAGGCCCAGGTGGGCCAGTGGCGCCACTATCTTCCCGTCAACAATCCTAAAGCGTTGGAATATTACCAAGGCAAGATTTATTTGGCCACGGGCGGCGGTGCCCTGGTATACGATCTGGCCAGCGGCGCCTACAACCTGATCGGACTGGCGGAAGGGCTGGTCTATCCGGATATTAATTCGTTGACTGTAGTGGATGGCAACCTGTGGCTGGGGGGTGCTGAGCCGCGGGGGATCATTCAGGTGTACAACCTGGAGACCGGCGTCCTGGATGTAATCGATCTGGATGTTGACCAGATTACCCATATCTCCGCCACCGCCGACCGGGGATTCGCCGCCTTTCGGCGGGGTAGTGATGTGGGGATCATCGATATCCCCCGTGAGGGCGGCCGGTTCTCCTACCGGGACATCTGGCCCAACCTGCCCGGCGCGCCGGCGGCTATCAATGATCTGGATCTGGACGGGGATACCTTGATCGTTACCACCCCAACAGCGGTGCTGGCGGGAGATGTGGCGCGGGGGAATCTGAAAGACCCCCTAAGTTGGGTAGAGCTGGCCGGCGATAGCCTGGGGGAACTGGTCCAGTACCACGTCGATTCCACCGGCCACTGGCTGCTGGCCCTGAACGGGATCGATAATAACGGCCAGCTGTTGGACGCGCTCTGGCGGCGATCGCCCGATGGCTGGCAGGTAGCCAATTCCTTCAATGGCTCCACGGTACGCCATCTGGCCCCCGCTCCAGACGGCGAGTTCATTGTCTCGTTTTCAAATCTACTATTATTTTTGTCTCCCGACAAAGGGGTCCAGGTATCCCGCCGGACTCAAGGGCAGGTGATGGCCTCCGTGCTGGCTGATGATGGGGAAGGAGTCTATGCGATAATCAGGGGCAATGGAATGAGCCGCTATGACCTACTCCTGGATAGCTGGGAATTTCTGGGCGCCAACAGTATAGTGGAGCAGAGCTACTCGGCCCTCCTGAAATTAAGCACCGGGGAGCTGGTGGCAGCCGGCAGTGGCGGGATTGCCAAGTTCAACGGCCGGTCATGGTACAATCTGATCCCTGGATATTATCCTCTGAACAATCCCCTGGGCGACCGGTTTCACGGAAATTATTTGATCGAGCAAAGCGATTTTTACCTCGCAGACACCCTCTATTTCCGGGGCAAACCCTCGTGGAATATGTTGGAGCTACCCGGCGGGGACCTTTTAGTCGGATTCAAAGGAAACCTTCCGGAGGCGGGTGCTCTGCTCAGGTTCAACTATGATAATATCCCCGCCTACGTGAAATATGACACCACCGGTGGTATTCTGGATGGCCTGGTAGGGAGTGGCTACACCACTGTGCGCCACATGGCTATGGATGGGCAGGGCAACGTTTGGATCGCGCTGCTGGAAGGAAAAATCAATGGCCATGCCTTGGCTGTATTGCAACCGAATGAACAATGGGTCCATTTTAATTGGGGGGCGGACAACAGCAGTCTGAATCAAACCTCCACGGAAATCGCTTTTGACAACCTGGGGCGGGTGTGGATCGCCAGCGAGGAAAACTTGCACGCCTCCAGTCCGGGCGGCATCACGGTTTTGGATTTTGGCGGCACTTTGGAGGATAAAGGGGACGATAATTGGTTTCGGCCCGCTTCCCGGCTGGCGAGTGATGACCCCAATACCATCTGGTCGATGACCTTCGACCAAAAGGGTATTCTGTGGACCCTGGCGCCCCAGGGATTGATGGGTTGGGTGGTGGAACCGGGACCAACCCTCCGTCCATCCACTAACTTCGGTTATTTCCTAAACGAAATACCGTTCAGTCAGGGAGCCCGGGTGCGGGTGGATGCTCAAAATAACAAGTGGATCAGTTCCACCCAGGATGGGCTGTGGGTATTGCTGGACAACACTACTTTCTGGCCCGATGTGGACGGTTTTAACGTGAGCAACAGCCCGTTGCCTTCCAATGAGGTTTTAGATATATACCTTGATGATCTGGAAGGGCTGGCCTATATCGCCACCACTAAAGGCATATCCGTTTTAAGAATGCCATTCAGGCAAGACGCCCGTGATTACGCCGGACTTAAGCTCTATCCCAGTCCATTCCATATACCGGCGGCCACGCCGCTGATCATCGATGGTCTCCGTCAGGGGTCGGAAGTGAAGATCTTCACAGTTTCCGGGCGGTTGGTACGGCGTTTGGCCGCCGCTGATGGAGCAATCCAGGGCTACCAGGCCTTCTGGGACGGCCGGAATTCCCATGGAGAGTGGGTCGGATCAGGGGTATACCTGGTAGCCGCCTATCTGGCGGATGGGCGCTCCGGCGTAAGCAAAGTAGCCGTAATCAGGCGACAATGAGCTGCTTCATCCCGAATTCGGACACCAGTTCTTCAATCACCTCTTTGATCATCTTGCGCCGCTCCTGGTGGCTCATGAAGGCCGCCTTAAAACCATTTATGATGATATCGCGGAAATCATCGAGCTGCAGGCCAAAGGTCTCTTTGGCGATGAGATATTCCCTCGAGAGGGTGGTGTTGGAAACTAATCGGTTGTCAGTGTTGAGGGTCACGCGGATACCCTGGTCGAAGTAATACTTGAAGGGGTGTTCCTTCAGGCTGCGGACGCTCTTGGTGTGCACGTTGCTGGTGAGGCACATCTCCAGCGTCAACCGGTGGTCGTTCACATAATGCATCAGCTCCTGGTCCTCCATCAGCCGGGTGCCGTGCCCAATGCGGTGGGCGCCGCAATAGTGGATGGCCTGATGGATGCTTTCGGGCCCGAAGGCCTCCCCGGCGTGCAGGGTGGTGTTGATATTGTTTTTCAGGATTAGGAAAAAGGCCTCCTGGTGATGCTTGGCTGGAAAATTCTCCTCTGCCCCCGCCAGATCGAAACCAACCACTCCCTTGTGTTTAAATTGCACCGATAGGTCGGCCAGCCGCAGGGATACTTCCGGCGAAATGCTGCGTATGCCGCAGATGATGATGCCGGTGCGCATCCCGAAATCGTTTTCGGCCCGGTCCAGGCCCAGCTTGACAGCCTCAATGCTCTCAGCGGCGGTCATCCCCTGGCGGGTGTGCAAGACTGGGGAATAACGGATCTCAATATACCGCACCCCTTCATTCCAGGCGTCTTCGGCCAGCTCGTAAGCCACCCGCTCGAGCGCTTCAGGAATTTGCAACAGCGATAAAGGCAAGTTGAACAGGTCCAGGTAGCTCTCCAGCGTACCCAGCCGCTCACCGATACTCATCATCCCATGCAGGGCGGTGGGGTCCTTGGTGGGCAGGTCCACTTTCTGTTGGGTGGCCAGTTCTATTACCGTCGGTACGCGTAACGACCCGTCCAGGTGGCAATGCAATTCCGCCTTGGGGAGGTGCTGGAAAAAATCCAGGTCCAGTTTCACCGGGCGCCTCCCGCTGCCCAGGGCCCTCGACGATTGGGGAACTTGGCCGGTTTTATGGACATCGTTCCTACTCTGTGGTACCGTCATTTTTGGCCGCCCGGTAAAGCAGCCAGCCTACCCCGATCACCAGCAATACCCCCGGCCACGGTCCCAGGGGTGCGGTATCGAAGAGATAGAACTCGATGGGAATCGATTTCCAGGGGGTAAATTCTTTTATCATCAGTGGGAGAGCCAGCGTTATGCCGATCAACGCTTCCCCGGTGATCAAGCCGGAGGCATACAGCAGCCCGGACTGGTTGGTCTTATCGGTGTGCAGGGTGTAGGTACCGCTGGTGGCATAGGCGATCAATCCACCGGCGAATATGGGCACCACCAGGCTGAATGGCAGGTACAGGCCCACCGCCACCGCCAGGATCGGCAGGCGGAAACCGGAGCCCCGGCGCTCCAGGTATTTATCGGCTGCAATGATGGCCGCCGCCCCCAGGCAACCGGTAATGATCAGGCCCCAGGGCAGGTTCTGCTCGAACACCCCACGGGCAATGTTGGCCATCAGGGCGGCTTGGGGCGCCTCCAGGGGGGTTACGTCCGGGTGGACCTGCACCCCGATGCCGTAGCGCTTATGCAGCAGCCATAGTACCGGCATCATCACGAAGGCCGCCGACACGGTGCCGATAGCCTGCATGATCTGCTGCTTCCAGGGGGTGGCCCCCAGTATATACCCCGCCTTCAAGTCCTGCATGTTGTCACCGCCGATGGCAGCGGCGCAGCAGACCACCGCCCCGATAAAAATGGCCGCCGCCGGGCCGACGTTTGCCCCGCCATACACCTTGAGGATGTATAATAGAATGGACGATGACAGGATGGTGGCTATGGTCACGCCGGAAATGGGATTGTTGGAAGAACCTACCAAGCCGGCCATATAGGCCGCCACCGCCGAAAAAATGAATCCGGCGATCAGCATCAGCACCGCCATGAATGCCGAAAGGGCCACGCTGTGGACCACTGTTAAATAGATGGCAAAGATAGGCACCAGGGAAAATACCAAGGCGACCATGACCCACGGCAGCGGTGTATCCATATCAGTGCGTTCCACCGATGCGGCGCCTTCATCACGAACCTTGCGGTAGACTTCCATACTCGACTTGATTCCCCGGGTGATAGCGCTGCGCAAGTTGATCAGGGCCCACAACCCGCCTACGATCATGGCCCCTACCCCGATATATTTGACGAAGTTATTGTGCAGATAGGCAACTGCGGCGTCGGCCCCCTGAGCCAATATATCCGGGGGAATTTCCTGGCCCAGGGCGATGATCGGCAGGCAGATCCAGCGGCCGATCACCCCGCCGCCGAAAACCAGGGCCGCAATATTCAGTCCCACGATGTAGCCCACCGATATGAGGGCCGGTGACAGGTTGAACTGAAAGGAGGCGAAGCTGTGGCCCACCGCCCGGGCCCCGCTGAGAATGCCGGTCCATAGCCGCAGCCCTTCGGAAGCGATCTTGAACAGACCGCCGATCAAGGCCGCCTGTACCAGGAGCTTTAGCCCCATTCCGCCTTCACCGCTCTTGAGCACCTCCGCCGTGGCGACGCCCTCAGGGAACTGGAGGCCTTCTTCGATAATCAGCGCCCTGCGCAGGGGGATGGTGAAGAGTACCCCGATCAGGCCGCCCACGCCGGCGATACCGGTTACTATCCAATAATGTTCGGCAAAGCTGAATTCGGTCCAGTACCCCATGAGCATCAGGGCCGGGATAGTGAAGATTACCCCCGCCGCCAGCGATTCACCGGCCGAGGCCGCGGTCTGCACAATGTTGTTCTCGAGAATATTGGATTCCCGGAACATTCGCAGCAAGCCCATGGAAATCACCGCCGCCGGGATGGACGCCGAAACCGTCATGCCGGCAAACAATCCCAGGTAGGCATTGGCTCCCGCCAGTATCACTGACAACAGTATACCTAAAATAACTGCCTTGAGCGTAATCTCTGGAAGTGGTTTCATACGGTCTCCTGGTGAAATTATTGGCCGGAAAATACGCCCGCCACGAGCTAAGATTCAATCCCTTTAAGGCCGGGAGTTCTCCCGAAATATTAGACCTTTCTTCTACAAATGGCTAATATTGGGGCTACGTTCTGTTTTAACCTCTCCCCTTCGCTTCGCTAAGCCCCTGATCTTGCTACAAAAAAGTGGACACAGCGAGAAGTCATATTACCTGTTTGATCCTCATATTTTCATATTCTACCGGGGATCTGTAGCCCAGGTAA
>JACZSB010000451.1 GCA_022574435.1 Fidelibacterota bacterium | reverse complement strand
GGGGGGCTGGGGGTCCCAGCGTGCGGCGGTGAGCTTTACCGTCACACGCTGGGCGTCATGGGGGTCTGCGCGGAGTTGTCCCGCCAACCCCTGATGCCCGGTGACCAGCAGGGGGACTAACTTCAACCGATCGGTGGGGGCGGTGACGGACTCAACCAGGTATTCCCCCGACTGGAGCGCCACTTGCCGGAAACGGCGCAAAAATTTCCCTGGTGCTATTTCAATCCGGATGCTGATATGGGGCAGCCGGTCTTCCATGGCCGTCGGCCTAATTAATTGGTCCGGGTCGCCTCCTGTGGTGTGGCAATCTCGCGGGCCGGTGGCGGGAAATCACCGAACAGCCGGTAGAGCCGGTCGAATTCAGGCTCAATGCCCTGCGCCGCCACGATGATGGAATTGCGGCTGCCGCTGCCCAAGGCCTGCTCCAGGATGTCCAGGGCATTATTTTCCAGGGCGATCTGTTCATTTAATCGTGCAACCTGCTGCTCGTCGAAATTGTGCAATGAGGGATCGAACGGCCAATCATGGACACCGTTCCATCGTGCTCGGACTTCAGGGAACAGGCCCCGGATAGCGTTTACCTGTCTATTGGCCAGATTGCCGGCAGTGCGACCGCGAACGAGGTTGACAATCGCCTCCAGTGGTCCCTGGAAAGCAATGAGACCATCCAGGAAATATTCAATCCCGTTGCTGTCCCTGAGGGCCACGAAAATGCTCCGAACCTCATCCAGGGAGGCGTGCGCCGCGAGCTGGTTGCCGCTGGTATCGAACTCCTCGGCCTGGAGGAGCCCAATCTCCACCCGGTCCAATGCCGCCTGCCAGGAGGTGTCCTGGCGCTCATAATAGTAAAACCGGGCCTTGAAGTAAGCCCATTCGCTCAACAACTTTTGCACAGCCGGCGCCGAGTCTCCTTCGCTGTTTGGTTCCGTGAGCGTCCAGGCCGGTATGAAGGTCCGGTCCAGTGCCAGCATGGCTTTCACCAGGTTGCGCTCGGCCCGCTCCGGCGACATGCAGCCCACCAACAGCGCCATCGTCAGCCATCCCAGGATTTTCCTCATAGCAGTATCCCTTCGCTTACAGGTTGTGGTTCAGATGCCTCGCTCTGCCCGAATCTTCTGATAGGCCTCATTGATGGCCTTGAATTTTTCCTCGGCCAAAGTCAGAAACTCCGGCCCCAGGTGGTTGACCTTGTCGGGGTGATATCTGTTGGCCATCCGGTGATAGGCCTTCTTGATTGTCTTCTCATCGGCCTGGGGATCTACCTCCAGGATGTGGTAGGCTCCCTGGCTATCCTGGACGAACATGGCCTGAATCGAGCCCAGGTCGTCGGCTGAAATGCCCAGGTAGCCCGCAATCCGGCCGATAACTGCGATCTCGGTATCATCTATCCGACCGTCAGCCTGGGCCAGCCCGAAAAGCAGATGAATCATCTCCAGCCGGGCGGGATGGTCCATGTTCCGCTTGATTTGCCGGCAGACATCCCGCAACGCATAGTCCTGCTGCAGGATATCCCGGAACAGAATCATCCGTTCCTGGGCGAATTCTTCCCCAAAGGTCTGAACGAAAAACTGCTTTACGTAGGTTAATTCTGATTTGAGCAGACGTTCATCGGCGCGCATCACCGCGGCCAGCAGCACCATCAGCGATACCCCGAAATCCCCGGGACGGGTGCGGGGGTACTTGTTTTGGCCGGCGACCGCTCCGGAGCAGCATCAATTCCACGCCACCGTCAGCTTTGATTCCGCCGACGATGATGACGGCGACGAAATCGCCGATATCTGGGGCATCCCCCACTGGGTCGCCTACGAGATCAAGAAATTTTCCGGCACGCTCCCCAAGGGGCCAAAACGTCCGTCGCCGTGGCTCACCGACAAGACGCTCCACAAGTTGAAGATCGCACCCGGAGACAAATCTTATCACTTCTCAAATGTTTGGAGAATCGTTTTCGGGTCAGAAGTGATGCTTCACGTTGCCCGAAGTGCGGAACTCCCGTATCCACAGAAGAAATGAAAGAGTATGCAACAATCGGAATCATTATTTCCGTTATCGTAATAATCATTTTCCTACTTCTTGCAGCATCAGGAGTAATTCCGTGGAATTAGAAATGTAAACATGCTGATAACGAAGCGGGAAATCTTTTTCTGCGTCTCTCTTTTCGTGATCCTCAAATGGAGCATTTACGTTAGCAAGGTAAATCTCTTGCTGGAGAATTGGGAAACCAGCAAGGGGCTGCATCACTTGTAGGGTTTGCACG
>JACZSB010000450.1 GCA_022574435.1 Fidelibacterota bacterium | reverse complement strand
TACTCACGGGGCAGGTTTTCCAGTTCGGCCGGCAGCCCAACGCTGAAGGACGTGACCGTGAGCGGCAACACGGCCAGTTCTGGCGGCGGGCTTTACATCGACGCTGGCAGTCCCACGCTGACGCGTGTCACGGTGAGCAGGAACCTGGGTGCAGGGCTTTACTTTAGCAGTGGCGGTGGCGCGTTGGTGAATGTTACCATCACCGGGAACACAAGTGGCATCTACATCGAAAGTGGTGCCCCGACAATTGCCGGCTCCAATATCGCCTATCACGGGACTGGCCTTTACAATGCCGACAACACTTATATCATTGATGCCGACAGTATCTGGTGGGGCGATCCATCGGGCCCATATCATCCAACCCAAAATCCCGGCGGTCTGGGAGACAGCGTAAATGCATTTGTGGACATCATACCCTTCCTCACCGAACCCGATACGGCCGCGCCGCCCATTCCCGTTCAGAATCTGGTCGTGACCAACCAGGGAGACGATTTTGTCGAGCTCGCCTGGAATGCCAGCCCCATTGGTGATCTGGCCGGGTACCGGATATACCTGGATACCGACTCCACCGGCTTCCCGTACGCAGATACCGTTGACGTGGGTAATTCGACCTCGTCTACGCTTTCAAACCTGGAACCTGGTCTTACCTATTTTATCGCCGCCACCTGCTATGATACCGATGGGAATGAGAGCTGGTATTCGCGTGAGGTAGCCGCCAGCGTCTCGCCCGTACCCAGGATAGCCGTGAGTTCTTCCACGATTGACTTCGATGTCAGCATGGTTGGAGCTACCACCGTGGTGTCTTTGCTGGTGTCGAACACCGGCACGGCTGATTTGAATGTGAGTCAAATATTAAGCGGCGACCCTCGATTCGTCGCCAGTCCCAGCAGTTTCACCGTCCCTGTGGGTGGTCAACAGGACGTTACTGTTTCCTTTATGCCCAGCTCCTATGGGATGGTCTCCGACACCCTCACCATCATCAGCGACGCGTTCAATGACCCGGAACTGCCCATCTTAGTTCAGGGGTTCGGCGACCTGCCGGAAGCGCCCGTGATTTTGTCAATTGTGGATGTGGATGATCCTCCCGATCAGGGTGGGCAGGTACGGATCAACTTTGCCCGGAGCAAATACGATGGCCTTGATACGAGCCAAACAATCGCTTCCTATTCAATTTGGAGACATATCGAAAGTGATGAATGGGATGCCGTCGGCCAGTTCGATGCCATCCAGGACTCGATCTACCATTATGTCGCCCCCACCCTCTGTGATTCCACGTGGGAAGGAATCTGCTGGTCGATATTCAAGATCTCTGCTCACGCTATTAATCCTGATACCTTCTACTTTTCCCAACCTGATAGCGGATACTCCATAGATAACATCGCGCCGGGCGTGCCCACAGGACTCCTGGCAGCTGAGGGCGATAGTGGTGCTGTCCTCACTTGGCATCAAAGCACAGAGACCGACTTCCAGTTTTACGCAGTCTACCGATCCACTCAGCCGGGCTTTGACCCTGATACTATGGGAACATTTTTCTTCTCAACCGCTGATACGCACTTCGTTGATACCGAGGTACAAGCATCCAACACCTATTATTATCGCATCTCCGCCTTTGACCATGCTGGGAATGAAAGTGGCTTCTCTGACGAAGTATCCGTAACCATCCTGGGCGTGAGTAGTAAATATGAAATTCCTTCCGAATACGCCTTGCATCCCGGCTATCCCAATCCCTTTAATCCTTCCATAACATTACCGTTTGACCTCCCCGAAGGGGCTCCCGTGTTTCTGGCGATCTACGACCTGATGGGTAGGGAGGTGATCCGCCTGGCCCATGGTGACCTGACTGCGGGTTACCACCAGGTTGTCTGGAATGGTAAGGATGCCGATGGTCGGACCCTACCAACAGGCATCTACATTGCCAAGCTAACCACACCCGGATATACCAAGTCGATCAAGATGCTGTTATTGAAATAGTATCTAATGATACTCGATGCTTATCCCGCCAACCCTGCCTTCGGCGGCTTTCCCTCCCTCAGTGAGGGAGGGCCTCGGCGTAGACGCCACGGCGAGCCGGCCTCGCAGAGCGAAGAGCCTGCCCTGAGCGTAGCCGAAGGGGGGTGAGTTCTCCGGTTGAATGTATATCCCGCCAACCCCGCCATCGGCGGGGCTAACGGCTAACTATTGGTCCGGGTATACAGATCCAGTAACCTGCGGATCATTTTTTGATAGCGAGTATGGTGCTTTTTGGCCTGCCTTTTGAAGAAGTCCCCACT
>JACZSB010000449.1 GCA_022574435.1 Fidelibacterota bacterium | reverse complement strand
GTGCCGGGGTAGCACAGGCCGATGGGGATGATGGCGAACACCTGGGGGTCGTAGAATTGCTCCGGGGTCACTCCCATCCAGCGCCGCAGGTTTTCGCCGCTCACATCGTCCCAGGGCTTGCCGCTCTGGTGCACCCGGCGACTGGGGGCCTGACCCACCACCAGCACTTTAGACGACGGCTCGGCCAGGAAGATGGGGCGGGGGTCGTGGTCAAAGTATTTACCCTGGCACAGATGGCAGGCGCGCACCTCATCGCTGAATTGGCGAAATGACAAATTCACCGTTTCCGCGTGCTAATTGCTCCCACCACCTACCAGGGCTGCGCTGGACTTTGGACTCCGCCCGTTTTCAGCGGCTGAAGACCCCCTTGCGGATCACACGGCCGTTCAGTGGTTGCACCGGGCGGGTGCTGCGGGGGAAGAAGGAGTTGAAATGCTCCACCTGGGCCACTGAGACTTTCACCGGCGTATCGAGCACTATCCAGCGTACCCCTTCGGTGCAGGGCGGGGTGGTGAGCGAGCCGCTGTAGGTAAAGTACGAGGACATGAGGGGAATGAAATCCATAACATTGATGGACACCCCGGCCGGAATGGAACGCAGCCCCTCATCCTCGGGCAAGTGGCCCCAGATGGTCTGTACCAGGGGGTGTTCCTGCCGGGCCTCCATCAGGATCGCCACCACCAGCAGCTCGCCGCTGGCATTGCTGTGCACCAGGTGGGCCACCATGTCATAGGGCAGGCCGTCAATAGTGTGTTCGCTGGGACTGTGGAAATGGAACTGCAGCAGGTCGTAGTCCTGGCCATCGGCCGATAGATAGCTGCCGGGCTGATAATCGACCTGGATGGTATGGCCGTTGTTGACGATATCCAGATCGGTGGACTGGTAATGGAACTTGAGGGGTGGCAAGGGGGCGATCACGGCGCCGGTGAGATCGATGGGCGATTGGCTTCGTCCCCCGGCACAGAGGGCGTAACTCTCGCTGAGGGTCCCCCAGCGCGCCGGCCCGGTTTCACCGGCGTAACTCCAATGGGGGGCTCCTTCACGGCCCGCCAGCCTGGCTCCGGCGGCCATCAGAAACAGACAGGCCCCCGCCAGCGCCCAATTAGGTCGAATCCAACTACCCATTGCGATTCCCTCATTTCAGGCATTTATTTTAATGAAAACTATGGGGGGAGAAGTTAACTATTGCCGCCACCGTTTTCCATGCCTGGGCGCTGTGGAACCAGCAGTGCGCCGTAGCGGGTCAAGTCAATGCACCCCCGGGCATCGAAGCTGACACCCTCGGCCTCCAGCAGGGCCCGCTGCGTCCGGCCGGGCCCAAAATGCTGGTCAAGGGATATCCCTCCCCGGACGTTGACCACCCGGTGCCAGGGCACGTCGCTGTCATCGGGCAGTCGATGGAGGGCGTAACCCACCAGGCGGGCCTGCCCCGGCAGACCGGCCGCCAGCGCTACCCGGCCATAGTTGGCTACCCGGCCTGACGGTATCGACCGCACCGTATTGTAGATGGCTGCAGTTAGTGGGGATGGCCCGGAGGTGGGCTCAGGCAAAACGCAGCTTGATGCCTATCAAAAGTACAAACGGCGATCTATCCAAACCGAACCTCGTCGGACAGTTCGTCGGTGTCATCCTCGCGATAGGGGAAATAGGTCGTCAGCTGGCCACCCAGCAGATTGATGCCCTCCACGAGACCTTCCCGGAAGCGACCCTCCTTGAAATGGACGGCCATGGCGGCCACGGTGTCGTCCCAGAAACCGGCGGGCACTTTGGCGTCGATGCCCTTATCGCCCAGGACGGCAAACTTGCGGCTGTTGATGAAGATCACTACCAGCACGGCATTGCGCTCCCGGGTGCGGTGCAATTTGAGGCGCTTGAACACCCGCCGGCCGGACTTATAGGGGTCACCCGTAGCCACCAGCTGGAAACTGACTACCAGTTCACCGCTGGTGCGTTTCTCGAACGATTTTATGGCGCTATCGATGGCGGCGAAGTCTTCCTCGTTTAGCAGCTCCCGGACATATTTTTCAACTTTGGACTGGCTCATGGATTAGGTTACGAGTTACGGGCCTTCGACAAGCTCAGGCCAAGGTTACAAGTTGATGGCATTATTGCGCTGGATGCCGGTAATGGGGATACCATTTTTCATTCATCATTCACCATTCATCATTTCTCATCACCATCCTCCACCGGAGCCGCCGCCTCCGAAGCCGCCCCCGCCAAAGCCACCGAAGCCTCCACTGCGCAAACCACCGCCCAAGCCACCCCCGGCGCGACCC
>JACZSB010000448.1 GCA_022574435.1 Fidelibacterota bacterium | reverse complement strand
CCTTCTCCAGCTCTTCACGCAAACTCCCGATCGTAGCCCGCATCTGTTTTTTTTCATCTCCCACTTGCGCTAGGGCCTGCTGCACTCTGGTCTCATCAAGGGTTTTAGCTTTTTCGAGTTCCTCCCGAAGGGCAACGATGGTATGTTTCAAATATTTATTTTCAACATCCAGAGTATGAGTTTGATCTGCGATTGGCACGGTCGTCATATTGGATTAAAGATTCTCCTTACCCCATTGTTCGTACCAGTTATTTCCGCTGGTATCATCCTGGATATTCATATCGGCAGCCACAAGCTGCTCCGAATCCAATTCTGCCGGAGTCTCCTTCACTCTATCACTCTCATTTTCATGGCTCGGATATTCTAACAAGAGCTGCCTGATCAAATATTTTCTAAATTTGATTTTTCCGATTTCCCTGATGGCCCGGACCAGCGGCTGCTGGCCCCTCAATTGCTCCCAGGTCAAGCCAAGATCATCCACAGGCTGCAGATAATCGATGGCGCCGTCGGCGATCATCTGATTTATCCTGGTCAGAACTGCCCGGATGCTACCGATCTGAACTTCCCGTTGCTTGCCGTTCCACCAGCATCGGCCTTTGATGTACGTTGAACCGCCGCTCTTCTTGTGTAGCAGGTAAATATTGATTTTCTTCGTACCAAAGGCCCTCTCAAGATCGTCTTGCAGCGCTCGCAATCCGGGCTCAATTGTCTTGGCCTCGCTCTGGTATTTTTCAGCCAGGCCGCGACTTTTTACCAGTTTCTTTTCCAGCCGTGATCTTTCACTTTCCATCATCTCCAGCAGTTGCTCAACAAGCGCTGGGGTGATACCTCTGACCCCTATGGTCTCAAACTCTCTATTGATTTCATCTATTGTCTTCATTCTAGCCGTGTGCCTAACTGTCACTTATACCCATGATAAGTATATCTACTACTGTGGGCTAATATACTTCCAGGGCGCCAATAAATGCAATTAGTATCTTTGGAGAGTCATATTTTTCAATGACCGGGTTTATCCCATAATTTTAATATTTAGTAATGTGGGATATAAATCTCATTTTCTTGAAATGTCGAGGAGAAGAGGCACAAATTAATCTCAAGGTAATGGCGCTGCCGGCCGCCCGGGCAATGTGAGGGCTATAATTAACCGCCACCGGTTCCCTGTGCTATGACTGGCGCCGAGACTCTGTGCCGGAGACCTGGATGGCAGCCTAGCCCGCCGGCATTCTCCTTCACTACCAGCGCTGTATTTCAGGCACATTGTGCTCTTTGCAAGGAACGTGAATTCTTAAAAGGGGAAAATTTTCATTGATTATCCACCAACTCATCAATACTCTATTGCTCCTGTAACGTTGATTTTTGACCAGATATAATAGGTGCTAGTTATGTTTGATTGGGTAGTTGGCGGCTTAAGATTTAAGAACCATCCCGGGCTGATTGGCCGGTGGATCAAGCCCATCTCCGTTGCTGTGGCCGGCTATTTTTTTCTGTTAAGCTGCACGCTGACAAGTCCTTCTCGCCGTGGGCCTTTATTGGATCCGCAGGTTACCTCGAAAGAGCTGCTAGGTCACATCCAATACCTGGCTGCTGACGAGCGGGAGGGCCGCTTCCCCGGGACTGCCGGGTCCCGGGCGGCAGCCGATTATATTGCCGGCCAATGGGAAGCTGCCGGTGTAGGGGTGGCTGCTGCCTTGCCAGGCTACCGCCAGACCTTTGATCTGGTCACCGGCGTGTCGGTAGATGACCGCAGCTCGCTGTTGATCGGCGAGGCGAACTTGCTGCTAAACCGCGATTTCGTGCCGATGGGGTTCTCTGCCCAAGGTTCATTTTCCGGTAAGGCGGTTTACGCCGGTTTAGGGCTGGTTGATAACGACACCACTGGTGGCGCGCAGGACCTCTCCGGACATTGGCTGCTGGTGTTCCAGCCCACTCGGCCCGCTGGCGCCAGCTTCCATGGCTCCCCCACAGTGATTGATCAGGCCTTGCGGGCCAAGAATGCCGGCGCTGTGGGACTGATCGTTATCTCCCCGCCTGATGCGGACCCGTTAATGCCACTACATTACGACCGGACTTTCCACGACGCCGGCCTGGCGGCTGTGAGTGTCACTGCTGAAGTAGGGGATAATCTACTGGCACCGCTGGGAATTACCACCGGAGAGGCCTGGTCGGCCATAGGCGCCGTTGATACGGGCTCTCCGGTGACAGTGCCGGACCTGGAGATTACTGCTGAGATATCCTTAAAGCACTCGACCAGCCGGATAGGCAATGTGGTAGGTTACGTGCCGGGCGGTGA
>JACZSB010000447.1 GCA_022574435.1 Fidelibacterota bacterium | reverse complement strand
CGCCACCGGGGTGGCGTCGGCCGGGAGAAACGTAATGGTGTAGGGTATGATGAAGGCAAACGGTGCTATCAGCTCAAACTCGCCCCATACCGACCGGCCAGCGGCAATGCTACCACTACCTTTTACCACCGCTGAGCCACCGACTTTGAGAGTATCAGGCGCCATATTCAGCATATCAACAATAGAGATCGCGTTGGGACCAACGGGAGGGAGCGAGTCGGGTATGATTTCCACGGTATCGAACAGGTCATACCAATATGTTTTGGCCTGCTGCTTGCCCAAAATAATGAGGGTGTGGGCGGTATCACCGTCTACACTTGGTATGTTCAGCTCCGACTGGATGGGGACATAACCGGTGTCGCCCCGTTCCGTCAGCCCCAGCATACTCAGGTCCAGAAAAACGGGCAGCTGGATAGTGTTGTGTAAATATAGTTTCATTTCCAGGCGATCGAATTCAAAGCCGGCGAAACCTTTGGGTATATTGTCAATTTGGGTATCGGCCGTGGGAAAGGAGATATCAAAAATGCCGCTGATGCTCTCAAACCAGAAATCCTTCATCCCGAATCCGGCGTTGAATGCCCAAGAATTATCTCCTTTTAAAGACAGCACCACATCCTGTTCCGGCAGCGTTACATCAACCTGGTAAACGAAGGCGTCGATAGGTTGCGTTGAATCCGCCGGATTATAGAATTTATGCCCATTGAGCAGGGCTAGATCGGAGATGGCGGCCTGGTTCGGGAGAAGGGTAAAAGGCCCAAAGGATACTTTTTCGCCCGTGGAGATATTTGCAAAGTTGGGGAATATAACCTGAAACTCCATTTCAAAGGGGAAAGTGCTCCAGAGCCCCGATAATATGATACGGTTCAAATTCGCATCCGTCGTATCTTTGAAAACGCCCTCGGTAATCTGGACATCGGCCGGCAGGGCCAGCGAGGGCAGGTCTCCGGGATCCAAGGTGGTGTCGGCCGTGGTAACCCCCAGGCTGTCCAGCCCGCCCACACCCAGCCGCAACGTGAGTTCGATAGCCGGATCAGTATTGGCGGCAATGGTCACGACTGCCGTGTTAACCCTGGGCAAGAGCATTCTGATGCCGAAGGAGAACTCCGTTCCCATCCGTCGTGATTTCAGATCGGTGGAGTCATAGAAGGTATCCCCCGGGTCCAGGGTGGCCTGCGAGTGGGTGATGTCCAACGGGCCGGAGACAAGTGAAATGCTGATGGAGTCGACCCGGGTGGGAAAATCGCGGTTGGTAACTGAACTGATGAACTTATTGACCCCGTCCGAATCTGAGAGCACCACGAAGCGCACCTCCTTGATAATGCCACCGGGTGGAATGAGGTCATTAACGTCTACCACCTCCACCGAGTCCACCGACTGTTCCATGGGCGAAACCGGTGGGTTGGTAAGTATATTGTTCCAGGTGGATGAATCGATTGTAAAGTCGAACAATTGGGGGAAGCTAAGGGTCTGGAACTCGCTGATGCCTGAGGAGTTCAGCATCTCGTCCAAGGCGATCACCACAGTGACGGTCTCCTCCACGGCCGTGAAATTATCGGCTGACGGCGCTGCTACTGACATATTTACCGGATCGGGATTTTCGGCCGAGGCCGGCAGGTCGACATACAAATAGCTCCCGCTGATGGTCGTTTTCTGAAGTGTGTCGCTGAACTCGATCTGGAGTTCCTTGGAGGTGCTATCCTCGAAGATAGTATTGCTGTCGGCTACGCCGGAGAACGGGTAGTTCTGGTTGATCAGCGGCAGGGTGATGGCGACCCCCCAGCGAGGCATTTCCGGTGACTCCAGCAGCTTGAAATCACAGGCTCCCACCAGGATGGCCACCGCCAACAGTGCGCCGGGCAACATAGCCCGAAATCGGATGATATGGCTTATGCCATTAATCAAAATTCTGTTCTACTGAGTCGCATGCCGGCAATTAGCCGGCCCGGCATCAGGTCTGGGGCAAGATTAATGGAAAAACAGATCAAATTATGTGCGCCGCAACACGTTCCATAAAATTCCCCCTGTGCTTATTTCAGGTACTTGGCCAAATCCGGTACCTTATCCAGCCGCTCCCAGGTAAAATCTTTCTCCTCCCGGCCGAAGTGCCCATAGGCGGCGGTCTGACGGTAGATCGGCCGCAACAAGTCCAGATGGTTGATTATTTCCAACGGCTTCAGTGGGAACTCCTTGACAATCATCTTTGCCAGCTCGTGATCCGGTAGCCGGCCGGTGCCAAATGTGTCAGCGCTGACCGACAGTGGTTCGGCCACCCCGATGCTATAGGCCAGCTGCACC
>JACZSB010000446.1 GCA_022574435.1 Fidelibacterota bacterium | reverse complement strand
ATAGGCGCTGGAGTCGCCGAAGGTGGCGGCCAGGTAGGTGTAGGCACTGTCCTGTTCAGCTGTTACGGTCCCAAGGGATACCCAGCTGTTCTCGGGATTTAGCAGCTTTATGCTGTACTGGGTGATGCCGCCTGGTGAGTCAAGGCCACTTGCGCTCCAATTTAAATAGACCTGACGGCCCTGGTCGTCAGGTACGTCAATAATGAATGTAATTTGAGGGAGAACTTCGATCTGGCTGATATCAATCGTAAAGGTAAAGGGACCGTTTTCAGCCCAGGTTGTATTCTGACCATCGGTAGCGGCGACTGTCCAATAGCCGGCAGAAACCGTCTCCCCTATGGCCTGCATTGAGTCGGTAAAAACCGAGTAAGGGATGCCTATCGTAGTATCTGACGTTTCAATAGTTCTCCCGTCAATAGTGGCAATATACAACACATTATCGCCATCAGGATCTTTCGCAGCTGACCACCGAAATCGGAGCGTATCCATCAGTTCTACTTCGGTGATAACAATCGCGGTGCTATCCCCAGGGTCAATGAGGAAAAAGACTCCCGGTGCCTGATTGGGACTAATTGGGGTAGCATTCACCTCATTGGAGAAAGCGCTTTCCCGGAGACCCAGATTTAGCGCCGTGACGCGAAAATAATATATAGTGTCATTGGTTAGCTCGCTGACTGTTTTCGTCGTATCGGTGGCGGAGGTGGTAGAATCTATCGAGGTGGTAGGATTTTGGGCCGTGCCGCCGTAAATGCGGTAGCGGAGAAAGTCAGGCTCAGTATTCTGATTCCAGGTAAGGCTCACCTGCCCCTCTCCTGCCACGGCCGTTAAGTTTTGTGGCGGTGCGGGAGCAAGTGTATCGACACCGAAGCCTGTGGCACGGAGTGTTTTATTGGGATCTATTGGGCTGTTATTCACAACGGTGATGAGCGCTTCTCGCTCTCCTACAGTTGAAGGCAGAAAGGTCAGCGCCACCGATTGACTGCCTCCCGGGACTACAGTGAATGAGGTCGGGCTGGCGGAAAACTCCGGGTTGTTAGAAGTAATATTCGATACGATGAGGTCCTCGGCACCAGAGGCGGAAACCGTGAACGCTCCCGTCTGGCTAGTACCTATGTCAACAGCCCCAAACTCGACCAAAGTGGTAGAGAGGGATATAGCCACCGACTGGTTGTAAAAGTGTGCGCCGATATCGGCAATCGTTTCGTCGGGGTCATTCGTACTGAGGGTATCACCCGCGTCTATGAGATGGGAAGTCGACTGAAGATGGTAGTCACGACCCGGAGGATCGACGAACACAGGATCTAGACCGATATTTGAGTAGACATCGGCGGGGTCGCCGTTACGATTCGTCGTGAGGTAATTCCCATACAAAGAAGAGAATCCGCTGTAATCAGTGGTGTTTCCAAAGACATCGTTGAATTTTGTCGTTGGCGCGGGGCTAACGGTAGTGTGCAGTCCATTCCCGGTGTTATTGGCGATGATGTTGTTGCGGATGAGCACATTGCTGTTCGACCCTATATTTGTTATTCCCCCGTTCCCGTTGCCCACAATGGTGTTATGCTCGATGGTGGAGCTAGCACTATAAAGCACGATACCCGCGTCGCCGTTGCCATAAATCACGTTTCGACGGGCGGTCAAACTAAAGATAGAAGAGCGATAAGCACGAATGTTAATCCCGGTATTGCTATTCCCTGAAATAGTACAGCTATCCACTGTCGCAGAAGACTGGTTCAGGTAAAGGCCGTGACCTGAATTGCCCTGGATGGTGGTAGACTTAATGCTGGTACCAGTACTTGTACTGAGTAAATAGATTCCATGGGAGCCGTTGTTCGTCACCGTGCAGCCTTCAATGCTGGCAGGCTGACCGTAAATCCCATAACTGCCGTTATTCGTCACGGTGCAGGCCTGGATCGTTGCCCCGCCTCCTCCATAGATTCCATATTGAGTCTGTTCTTGTATAATAGAATGGCTCACGGAGGCATTCGATCCTAGGAGATACACACCATAGGAATTGCGCCTGATCAAACTGTGCCCGATCTGTAATTTCACAGAAGGACTGGACATGGTGATGGCGTAGGTGTTCCCGCTGCCCCCATACTCTACGATGCAGTATTCAAGCACGCTTGCTGAGTAAGGGCCGGTGTTGGTGAAATAGATCCTCTTCCACGGCCCCGACGAAGGGCCAGGCTCGGCTGTGGTGAACCGGATACTGTCCGTAGCCGTGCCTATGGCATTCAGCAGGCCATCAACAGTCAAGGAAATTCCGAGCAAGAATTCAACCACAGTGCCTGGTTCGATAGC